>DATDMO010000151.1:0-5995 GCA_036518755.1 Candidatus Acidiferrales bacterium
GCGCTGGTGTTCGACGTGTTCGGCACGGTGGTCGACTGGCGAACCAGCCTGATCAGTGATTTCACCGTGTGGGGCAAAAAGCGCGGCATCAACGCGGACTGGACCGCATTGGTGGACGGCTGGCGCGCGGTCTACGCAGCCTCCATGGACGAGGTGAGAAAGCACCCCGAGCGCGGCTACGTGATCCTGGACACGTTGCACCGCCGGTCGCTGGAAAAGCTGGTCGAACAGCTCTCGATTTCCGGACTTGACGACGCCGACCTGCATTACCTCACCATGGGCTGGCACCGGCTCCACGCCTGGCCCGACAGCGTCGGCGGACTGACCCGCCTGAAGGCGAGATACATCATCGGCACGCTTTCGAACGGTAACGTCGCGCTACTCACCGAGATGGCGAAATTTGCACGCCTCCCCTGGGACGTGATCCTCTCGGCGGAGTTGTTCGAGCACTATAAGCCCGACCCCGAAACTTATCTGGGTGCGGCGCGCCTGCTTTGCCTTACGCCGGAGCAGGTGATGATGGTTGCGGCTCACAACCACGATCTCAAAGCGGCCCAGAAACTTGGATTGAAAACGGCTTTCGTCGCGCGCCCGACCGAATATGGCCCGTTGCAGAAGTACGATTTCGAAGCAAAGGGCGACTGGGATGTCGTGGCAAAAGATTTCGGCGACTTGGCCACGCGGCTGGGATGTTAATTTTGCCGCCCCGGATGAGCCAACGGATCGCGCGAATGAGCGCCCGATGGCAGGCTGCGCGGTATCCGGGGCTTGCCTCTAAATGCCCCGCGTGTCGCTTCGCTCACGCGGGCTGCTAGCTGCTTAACGCTCGCTCATAACAGGTCGGGGTGCGCGAACCGATACTTATGCGTTTTCGGAGAGGAGAGACTTCGTCCGCTGCAGATCGGGCATCATGATCTTCTCGTCAAAGCTCGTGCTAAGCGGGGCCAACAGAGCGTGCACTTCCGGGATCTTGCTCTGAGTACGCCATAGCCCGGCAAGGGCGTTCGAGGCGCGCAGTTGCCACAGACGCGCTCCCTGCCGGGCGGCAACAACTATCGCTCGTTGATAACAGACTTCGGCGGCTGCCGGGGAGCCGCCTCCACTGACCAGCAAGTCACCCTTTAGCCGATGAAGCTCGGCCTCGTACCAGCGTCCGCTAGTCGCAGCTACCGTCAGCAAAGTTTGATCGACGAGCTTCATGGCGTCGGCGAGTTGCTCCGCCTTCGCGAGCGCTTGGGCAAGAAGATAGCGGGCGAACTGCACCCAAATCAGCGCTCCAGTCGCCTCCAGCGCCTTCACGCTCTTGCGAAGCTCAGGAAGGCCTTCTTCCACATTCCCAAGATTACAACTGGCCCAACCTCGCAGCATCCGGCCACCAGCCAGCCAAAGCGGAAACGCATATTCGGAGGCCATTCCAACCGTTCGTTCGGCAACCGAATAAGCCGCTGCAGGGTCTCCACGCAGCACATGCGCTCCCGCCAAAAACGCAAGAGCGTTACAGAGATTATGCGGATGCCGCTGCTGTTCGGCAAGGCGCACCGCGTCCTGGCCAAATGCCAATCCGCTCTCGATGTCTCCGAGAAGCGTGCAGGCAAGTGCCAGATAAGTTTGCGAGGAAAGCGGGCCGAGGGATCCGCGGCGCGTGGCATCGCAAAACTTGAGTGAGCTGCTCAGGTGACTACGAGCGGGCGTCAATTCGCCGATCAGGAACAGCGCCTGGCCGAGAGCGCGATGGCCCATCAGCTTGGGCTTCGGATCGTCCTGCTGTTCGGCGAGCGTCAGTAATTCCTCTGCCAATGTCCGAGACTGCTCGAAATCGCCTCGCGTGATATGGAAGGCTATTATGCCGTTGAGCGCGGCAAACCTCTGGTCGGAGCTTTTTGCGCTGCTGCACAAGTCAAGTGCGCGTTTGTAGGCTTCGACGGTTTCGGACGCGCCAAACCCCTTTGACGCGGCGAACGCGTTCCCCAGCGACTGCTGTAATTGCAGCTCGAGATTGTCACGCTCCCTGTCTGGTGGAAGATCGACCAGCCGCTTGAGAGCCATTTGAAGGTGTGTACTTGCTTCGACGAAAGCAGATCGCACACTGGCTTGTCGAGCGGCCTTTATCCAATAGTCGATCGCTGGTTTAGCCCTGCCGGCTTCGGCGTAATGCTGTGCGACGATCTCGGGAGATGCATCGGAAATTTCCGGGAAGTCTCTGCATAGAATCTCGGCAATTCTTCCGTGCAGCCTTCGACGTTGATCATGAAGTATGCTCGCATAGGCCTCATCTCGAAGCAGCGCGTGCTTGAAGGAAAAACTCTGACCGCTTAGGTGGCCGCTTCGGAACACCAGACCAGACGCAAGCAGGCGATCGATTGCTGTTTGTACGTCGCTTTCCGAGAGCGGAGCGGTTGTCTTCAAGAGCTCGAAGGAGAAGTCACGACCAATTACGGCAGCGATCTGAGCGACGGTTTTCACCGGCGCGAGATGGTCCAAACGCGCCATCAGTGAATCATGCAATGTGTCCGGCACCAGCAGCGTGGAATGAGCGCCGGAACGTCCCTCGTTTGATCCTCCAGCTGCGCTTTCCAAAACCGTTTTGGTGATCTCCTCGACGAAGAGCGGCACGCCGTCCGTCTTGGCCAAAATTTGTTCGATTGCAGTACGCGGTAAATCTTTGTCCTTGCTCAGCGACTGGACCATCGAAGATACCTGAAGGCGGTCCAGTCGATTGACCGTCAGCGAGATGACGTGTGGCTGTTCGGTCCAGGGCAACGTAAGATTCGGACGATGCAATACTATGACTAGTATCCGCCAATTCTTTACGTTGTCGCGGATTTGTTCAAGCAGCTCCAGGGAAGTTGGATCTGCCCAATGCACGTCTTCGAATACGAGAATCACGGGTTGTTGTTCGCTACTCGCCTGCAGCAGAGCGAGGACAGCGCTGAAGGTCTGGTTCCTCAGCTGCTCGGGCGTGAGTTGTCGTTGGGGGAAGTAATTCTCGGTGGAGATCGAGAGCAACGCGGCTAAGGGCGGAACGATTGATTTGGCGTGTTCCTCCGTCGCCTGACGTACCAAGGCTTCCAACTTGTTCAATCTAACCGCCGGTGAGGTATCGCGCGTTATACCCGCGGCATGCTCCAGGTAGTTAATTACTGGATGTAAGGCGCTGCTCGTGTGATAGGACGAGCACTGAAACTGCATGAAACCGTATCTCTCTCCGGCTAGCCGCTCTCGTAGGGCCAGGATAAGTCGAGACTTGCCGATCCCGGGCTCGCCGGAAATCAGGGCTATCCGGCCTTTGCCGCGTTTCGCCTTGCCGTACTGCTTCTGCAACAGGCGAACTTCGGATTGCCGATCGATCAGGGGCGTCAAATGCAAAGAGGTGCGCGCTTCAAAGCGATTTGCCGAACCTAGCGCTACAACTCTCCACACGCGCACGGGCCGCTGGAATCCCTTCAAGTCATGATCGCCGAGATCGGCAAATTCAAAAAGCCCGCCAAGTAGGAGCCGAGTGCCTGGAGCAACTAATATCTGGCCGGGCTCAGCCAAGGCTTGCAAGCGCGACGCCAGGTTTGGTGCATCGCCGACAAGCGCGAACTCGCGCGAAGGGCCCTCTCCGATCAGATCACCGACGACAACGAGGCCACTTGCAATACCGATCCGGACTTCGAGTTTTCCAGTGATCGGAACGACTAAAGCCGGAACTGATTCAACTATCTCCAGAGCCGCCTTTACTGCACGTTCGGCGTCATCCTCGTGAGCCGACGGAAAGCCGAAATAGGCAAGAACCCCGTCTCCCATGAGACGGGCTATGTGCCCGTCATAGCGACGAATGGCCTGACTACAACGGCGCTGGAAATCAAAAAGGATTTTACGGAAGTCCTCGGGATCGAGCCGTGCAGACAAGGAGGTCGAACCTACCAGGTCACAAAAGAGCACAGTAAGGTGGCGCCTCTCGGCACTCTGGGTTGCCGTGGGCGTCGATCGGGGATCAACGGACCGGTTTGGGAGCGAGTCGCAACGAGCCTGTACTGCCTTGATTAGTTTTTTTCGATGCCCAAGAGAAACGCCGAGCTTTTCCAAATCGTGCTCGGTTAGATCCGGCAGGATTTCCCAATCAATGTCATTCCTGGCAAACAAGTCGGCATATTGAGGCAGTCCAATCTCTTCCAGCCAGTGCTGTAGATTGGTCATCTTGGCACACAACCCGAACGCTTCCGGTTGCCAGCCAAACCCGCCGAAGGGGCTCGGCGACACTGCGCAATTATCCTGACATGGATATTCCGGTAGGCAAGCTGAAACTTCTATTGCAGTCGCGGCGACTTGTCGCGAAAGGATCAATGCCTTGAATGGGGTACCGTTTTGTTGTCCGTTCGACCCCTACTGGTTGCGGAGCGGTTGTTAGCTGACTCGTCAACTTCTGCTGCTTGGCCCATACCGGAATTCGGCCGTTTCAGCGGACTGTGCGCGACTAGACAGAGATCGGAAGAGTGCCGCGCCACTGAGGCGGTTTGAATGCCGGGTTGGCCGTCTCAAAACGTCGCAGGCTTCATGATTCTGTTGCCAGAATGATCGATGGGAATCGCTTTGAGTGAAATTCCGCAATACCTTCTTTTCACTCCGCGACGATGCGCTTCGGGTCAGCTCCGTACGGATCTTGCTTTGCCATCAGCGTTGCTGCTCTTGTACCCGGCAGGATCTCGAAACGCGGGTCGAAGTCGACCATTGTGGCGGCGAGTTGTTTCAGCACACCGGCATCACCCTGAATCTTGGCTGTTCCCTCTGCAATCTGTGCATCCAGCGTCTTTACCCCCATCATTGTAAGTTCAAGATCAGAGCGGTTGATGGTGAGGGTCAGGTCCGGGCGTTGTGCGAGATGTCCTTTGATGTTGGTGAGGGTTGCATTTGCCAGCTCGACGATAAATTTCTCGCCGTTGTCGGGGGTAATCAGGTTCATCGTGAAACTCATTCCTTCGGCCTTGCGGCTATCCATGCGAATGCCCAGGAAGTTCAGGAACAATTCCGTCGACATCGCGCGCACTATATCGGGGCTGCTTGTGCTGGCAATTTCACCTTGTGGAATCCCGGTCCGAAGTTCGTAGGCGCCGGCGAGAAAGCTGTTTCGAAGGCCGGGATTTTCCTGTTGATAGCCGATCTGTTCAAAAACGTCCGCCAGCAGATCCTTCGCGGGCTGGTTCTGCGGCTGGGCTTGAATCAATTTGTTCAGGATCTCGGAGGCGAGCAGGTACTGGCCCTCATCGTATAGCCCCCTGCCGCGGGTCATGATCTTGTCGGCCCCGCCCATCATCTCGACGTAGAACGGCGCTGATTCCCGCGGCGAAAGCGGTATCAGCGTTGTCGGGTTGCAATCCCAGAATCCGAGATAGCGCTGGATAACCCCGCGGCTGTTATGCTCGGGCGAGCCGTGATAGCCGCGACAGTACCACTTGGACTGCAGACTCTTCGGCAGTTCGTAGACATTGTGAATCTCGTTGATCGTCACTCCCTGGTTCGCCAGGTGCAGAGTTTGGTTATTCATATGGGCGTAGAGGTCGCGCTGGCCGCGAAGAACCTCCTGGATCCGGGCGTTGCCCCATCGCGGCCAGTGATGGGATGCGAACATCACTTCAGCCTCTAGGCCAAATCGGTAGAGCGCCTCACCGATATACTTGGACCAGCTCAGCGGATCGCGTACCAGCGTGCCGCGCAAGGTGTAGATGTTGTGCAGCGTGGCCGTAACGTTCTCGGCCATCCACAGCGCTTTCATCTCCGGAATATAGGTGTTCATTTCCCGGGGCGCCTCGGTGTTTGGCGTATTCTGAAAAATCATACTCACGCCGTCGACCTCGAACTCCTCGATTGGTTTCTCCACGGAACGGGTAGGCGCTATCAGGCCGGTGGCGCCAGCGGACACGCCTTGGCCGAGGCCTTGACCGACATAGCCATGCGGGCTGGCCGGCAACAGAAGGCCGTACTGATAGAACAGGCGGCGGTTCATGGCATTGCC
>DATDMO010000152.1:0-5005 GCA_036518755.1 Candidatus Acidiferrales bacterium
TCCCCGCCCGGCGGCTAAAGAAATAACGGCGGCAGCCGCAAGGCTGCCGCCTTCGTCCCTCCGTGCCCCGCAAGGATCGCTTGCCTCGGTGCAAAAGTCGCTTCCCTCCACCTTCAGCTGCCGATCTTCCTTCCTCCAGTCATTCGCCGCCTATTTTCACGTGCGTTCACGCTGCTCTCACAGCGGACTCACAGCCCTGTGAGTCGATTTCGTCCGGCCCGTTCCCCACGAAACCATCAATCCGGTCGAGGAAGCCGTTTTCTTTTCGGTGGGAAGATTGCCTGAAACGAGAGGCGATTAAGCTTGCTGGCAATGATCAACAACGGAGTTCGATCATGTCAGCGATTCTTACCCTGATCTATCGCGAGTACTGCAAAGCGCGGCTCGCCGAGATTGCAAAGGCGAACCCTGCCGGCTCTGAAGTGAAGAAAGACGGTTGAAGATTGATCGGCCCAAGGCAGTTCCGAATGTCAGATTTTTTGCAGCGTCCTGCGTTTTTCAAAAACTTCATCCGAATGGGGAAGCGCAATGGAGCGCGAACAAGATAAGGCTGGCGACAAGGACTTGGCCGAGACTTGGCGCAGTGCCGAACAACCTCGAAGCGACGATCTCGCCGAGTGGTTCGGCCATTTTTTTGAACAGCGCCGACGGTTAAGGATGATCGACGCCGATCCCCGCTATGGCGTTGTCAAAAGGGTGCTTGGCCTCGGCACGAGGAGATGAGGGCGCGGGTCGCTGGGTCGACGCGCCTTGGCGGAAACTGCAACATCAAAGCACCTGGCAAGCCAACCGCCTGGTCAGTCTTTCGGTTTCCCGTTTCCTTGGCAGATGATAACATCTGCATCGTCCGGGAGAGGGTCGGTGAAGACAGTCACGGCAATGGCCGCCCAGAAGCTGGGCAAACTTATCGCGAAGGATTTTCGTGGCATTTTTGGTCCGGCGCAAAACGATCACGCGGAGCGGCTCGGCTCGTTCGCGCGCAGCACGATCGAATGCCTGGCGAGCAGCGACGCGCTTTATCACAATTACGAGCACACCCTGCAGGTCACGATCGTCGGACGCGATATCCTTGCTGGAATGACGCTGACGCAGCGAATAGAGCCGACGGACTACACGCATCTGATCGTCGCCTGCCTGCTTCACGACATCGGTTACATGCGTGGCATTCTGAGCGACGACACCGAAACCGAATTCGTCGTGGACGAAAGCGGCAGGAAAGTCACGCTGCGGCGTGGCGCCTCCGACGCGGCACTGGCGCCTTATCACGTCGATCGCTCGAAACTGTTTGCCGTCGAGCGCCTCGCGAAGTCGCCGTTCGACCTGTCGCGGATCACGGCCGCAATCGAAATGACGCGTTTCCCGTGCCAGACCGGCTCAAGTTCCGATGGCGGCATCGAGCCGAAACTGGTGCAGGCTGCCGATCTCATCGGCCAGCTCGGCGATCCGATGTACCTGCGAAAGGCCAATGCGCTCTACAGCGAGTTCGAGGAGATTGGCATGAACCGGCAGCTTGGATATTCTTCGCCGGCCGATATCGTCGACAAATATCCGGCGTTCTACTGGAACAACGTCTCCGATCATATCGAGGATGGCATCAAATATCTCAACATGACCGGCTCCGGGCGGCAGTGGATCGCCAATTTGCACAATCATATTTTTTGCGCCGAGCATTCCCACCGCTTCATGGGACCGCAGCGCTGAGAGCTGGCGTGAAGCTCTGTATCTTTTTCCCAGGCCTTAGACTTCAGGTATGCGCCGACGGCAGGTAACTATTCTGGTCAACGACAAAATGCAGCGTGGCTACCGCTACGTTCTGAGCGAGCCTATGGGGCGCAATTTCGATCCGGAATTCCGTCCTGAACTCTCGCCGAAGCAGATGCTGGCGCTTGGCGTCTTCTGCGGCAAGTATATGACAGACTGCCGCAAGGAATTTCCGCAGAGCTGGTTCGTACGCGCCCGGCTCTCGCCTTCCCGGCGCGACTGCTCTTTAAACTACTATGGAGTCAGCGCGAGCCAACCTCTTTCGGAATGGCGTAAGAAGGGTTGGATATACCGCGATGACCCACGGGGCTGGTTTCAGTGGTATTGCCGTTATTACATGGGCCGAAGAATACCCGCCGAGGATGCGCGTCAGATCAGGCGCTGGAAAGCAATCCGCCGACACGTCGCGCAAATAAAGAACCGTTGCGAACCCGGTGATTTGAGCTGCAGGCCGCGGCAACGCCAGGCGCTACTGCATTGGGCTTACGACAGCCGCGCTCTTTAATCGGACGCTCGTTTGTTCATCGCCGTGTACACGGCCAAGTCAGCTTACGAGCCTACCATCGTGCTGATGAACCGAAAAATTATCTCAAACTCCTGGACGGCCAGAACAGCAGGATCAGAACGATCGCCCAAACGATGCTCCACCCGATCCATGTGATATTCGGATGTGCCGCCTGCCATTCCAGGATTTTCTTGTGCATCATTCCGCGCCCCTTTCCCCTTTTTACGACGATCGCTCAGGCGGCCTCAAAGCGGCTCCTCGAAATCCTCAAAGGACAGGCCGAATTCGGAGAGCGCCTCTTCAAGATAGTCCGCGAGCATGGGCGTGCCGATCAGGTAGGCCGCGGTGCGCTTGTTGTGGGCGCGCGAGGCTTCGGCGCGCAGCTCACGGAAATTGCCGATCTCGTTGTCGCCCCTTCCCAGCCACATCAGGGCGACCAGATCGACCTGCTCGTCTTCGTTCAGGTCGCGAATAAAGCCATTGAGCTCGCTGCGAGCCGTGCGTCCACTGTGATCCTGCGGCATATCGTCATCGGAATCGACATCGCCTTCGAGCCCCGCAGTACTGCTTTCGGCCTGGCGCGACTTTGAAATGATGAAGAAAACCTTTTCCGGCGAGATCGAAAGATCCGGGATTTTTGCCATCAATAGCTCCCTCGAACGGACGCAAGCTTTGGAATCAGCTCTGTTCAACAAGCTAAAGGGAGGCGGCGCCACCCACCTTGCGCGAGATCAAAGGCGCAGGGGTCCCGACACGTACTCCGGCCTCATCACCATGAGGGTCTCTGAGACCGGGAGGACCTCCGCGGCCCCAATTGACGATCACCTTGGTTATCCTCCGCTCTACCGCCGCGGCGTCGCAAAGCCGTAACAGAGCGCCAGCCGATCGAGGCATTCGCGGAAACGCTTGGCGAAATAGTCCATCCAGCGCTGGCCGGCCAAGGCGCGCCGCTCGCCGATCTGCTCCATGCTCAGTCCGAGAACGAGGATCTCGTGCACCAGCACGGCGCCGTCGGCGCCGAGTTCGCGACTTGCACGGTTGAGCCGCCTCACCGCCCTGCGCTGGCGTTCGGTGATCGGCTCGCGCGAGGGCGAAGCATCGACATATTCGCGCGTCGGATCGAGTGCCTGCGGCCCCCGCTCCGCTTTCTCCCAATCGTCCTGAAACGCCCGTCCGCCGCGAAATTGTGCATCGTCGATCTGATGATGGCTGTGCAAGCGCGCCAGCGGATCGTTGCGGATCGAGCGCAGCGTCACGATCTTCTCGCCAACTTCGAGCGCGAGCGGATCGTCCACCTCGACTTCGGCCACCTCGGCATTGAGCGGAAGATCCTGGGCCCTGCGGTCGTGAATTTTTGCTCGTTTGTACGCTCGGGTGCGTTGTAGGCGCGGCATGCTGGCGTTACTCCTTTTTCGAAAGCTTTAAGGCCTAAACGGCTGGGATCATGGGTGATTGAGGGAGGCTTGCTCGAGCCTGTCATCCGCTTCGCTTGGCGACGTAGGCAGCAAGCTCCGCGCTGACGGGAATTGCCGCTTTGGCTGCCCGCTTGTCCGGTTGCACCGAGGCATCTGCAGCAGACTGTGCTTGCGAAAGATTTTGAAATGAGTGTGGGTGTGAGTGGTCGGCAGTGCCTCGAGCTTGGCTTGGCTCTCGCCAAGCAATTGCTCGCGCCGGCAGCGATCGGCCACGTGAGGCGTTTTCGAGTTTCATGCGCGACAACGCCGATCCCAAGCCGCCTTTCTGTCCGGCAATCGCGCGCTTCTCCGAAACGCGCAGCATTCTTTCGAGCTCGGCGTCGATCCGCTTGTGCTTCCATCCGCTGTGAAAGAAATCCTGCAAGGTCGGCCGATACTCGCACCAGGTTCTCAATGGCAGTTTCGTGATCTTCGAAAGCTGACGGTCGTCGTCGGGCAATTCGCCCTTGCGCCAGTAATGCATCATCAATAGCAGATACGCCCCGTGCTGCGCCGTGGTCAGGTGGCCGGTGTCGCCGAGGTAATCGCCGACATAGAGAGGCATCCAGGGACGTTTCATATGGCGCGCTCCGCCTTTGCGTGCGCCGCCAGTTGCTCGCGCAAGAGCGCAGTCAAGACTTGCGCGCGCTTCGTGCCACTCGGCTCCCGCCGGAGCAGCGCGCGCAGATGCGCCAAACGCAGGCGAAGCGGAAGCGGCTTCATTCTCGCACGCAGGGGTATCGGCAAAGCGCTCATGCCGCCTCCACCAGCCGCAAGAGTGCCTTCCGCCCGGTGCGCTCGGTCTCGATGTCGGGGCCGATTGTCAAATGAAAATGCGGTACGCAGTAGCTCGAACCTTGGCGGCGGGGATGGCCGCAAAAAGTGATGGGCTCGCCCTCCCGGTCCCCGCCATAGGGGTAGCGGCAATCGCCGTCCTCGAGTTCGACCAGCGAAAGCTGCCGTGGCACGATTTCGACACAGCGCAGTTTTGGCATCGCGGCACGCCGCGGAATTTTTGGACCGCGCACTTGCGCGAAAAAGCGCTCGCGAAACTTTTTCAGTTGCGCCGCGCTCAGCTGCGGCTTGGGCTTCGGCCGGCTCGTGCGGCTCGCCTGTTCGTCTCCCGAAAGCCCCATGCGCCGGGCGCGGCCAATCGCGGCGTTTCTGGTGTAGGCGGTGTTGAATCTTGCGTTGAGGGCCTCGGCGATCTCCGAATAGGACAGTCCCTGTTCCAGAAACTCGCGTAACGCCCTTGAGTGTTCCTCCGCCCAGGAAAATTGCATTT
>DATDMO010000153.1:0-6037 GCA_036518755.1 Candidatus Acidiferrales bacterium
CTGGAAATTCCCCATTCCAAAATGAAGCGACCGGTTGCCCAGCCACAAGCCTACGCGCGAGCCGTAGAAAGGCTTTAGGATTACTGTGGCCGTCAGCGCCAGCCCCGCGCTGTAGCCCAACATAGCCAGGAAAAAGACACCCAGGCCTTTGGCTCCTGTTTTCGCCCATTGCCAACTGGTTCGCAACAACGTCCAGGGTGAAAAACTGCGCCCAGCGTGCGCCAGGAGGAACTCGGTGCGATAGTGCTTCGCTAACTGCTCGGGTTCTCCGAGTGACGAGAGCACCCGCTGGAGCACCGCTTCGTCGTCGGTGCCGGAGAAGGAGTCCAGAATGTGCGTGCGGATTTCGAGCAGGATGTCGTCGCGGTCGGCGGTAGGCATACCGGCGAGCCCGTTGTCGAAGCGCGCCAAATATCGGTCGATGCGGCCATGAATGAGCGGCGCGTTTGTTGTCATTTCGAACCTCCTGTTATTGGCTGCACCAGAGCCGAAAGATTCGTTGAAAATTCCGTCCACGATTCGACCATTAGTTTCGCCCGGCGCCGGCCAGTCGCCGTTAGCCAGTAGTATTTCCGCGGATGTCCAGCATCGGATTCGACCCACTCCGACTGTAGTAGCCCTTCGTTCTTGAGGCGCGCCAGGATCGGGTACACCGTCCCTTCGGCGATCTCGAGTTGCGAGCCACGTGCCAGCGCTCGCAATATTTCGAGTCCGTAAAGCTTGCCGTCCCACAAGGCGGCCAGGATTGCCATTTCCAAGCAGCCCTTGCGCAGTTGCGCTTCCCAGCGTTCGCCCCGTTCTGTACCGTTGTTCATTGCATCTTGCCTTGTATTGCTATGTATAGTGCTATAGATAGTATGTGGTTGTCAAGAGCCTTTTGCGCGTACTGCCGGCGGCCTTCCCAGAGCGGATTTTCGCGCGCTCGCCGGGGATGACGGCTGTCAAGGCCGGAAATTCGGACACCGAAAACCGAGAACCGAGAACCTGTCCCGGCTCTCAAGGTGCGCGCTCCGGCGTCGTTGGATTTATGCACGTGGGCAATTTAGATTAGGGAGCGCATGGCAACTACAGGCGAACGATTCGAACGCGCGGTCCAGATCATGGCGCGATTGCGTGCCCCGGGGGGATGCCCATGGGACCGCGAACAAACCTTTGATTCCATCAAGCCCTTCACGCTGGAGGAAACCTACGAAGTCCTGGAGGCGATCGATAACCGCGACTGGGATGAACTCGAAGGAGAGCTGGGTGACCTGCTGCTTCAAGTCCTGTTCTATGCCGAGATGTCGCAGGAGGAAGGGCGGTTTTCCATCGACCAGGTGCTGGACCGGCTCTCCAACAAGCTGGTGGATCGGCATCCCCACGTCTTTGGCGACGTGAAGGCGGAAACCGCCGGCGACGTGCTGCGCAACTGGGAGGCGATCAAGGCGCAAGAAAAGAAGAAGCGTCTGGACGCGGGCGGGGGAAAGAAAGCCAGGAAAGATGAAGATAAGGATTCGGTACTGGCAGGGGTGTCGTCCGGGGTGCCGGCGCTGCTGGAGGCGTTCAAGCTGAGCTCGCGGGCGGCGCATGTTGGGTTCGAGTGGCCCGAAATCGGCGGCCTCTTCGACAAACTGCGCGAAGAAACGGAAGAGTTACGGCAGGAGTTGAAGGAATACCCGGCGCCGGGCCCGCGTCCGCCGCAGCGTGGGGTGGCAGGCGCGAGCGGTTTGCATATTCCGGAAGAATTGCGGGCGCGTCTAGAAGACGAGGTCGGCGACCTGTTGTTTGTGCTCGTGAACATCGCGCGTTACTTGTCGCTCGATCCGGAGTCGGCACTGCGCCAGACCAACCGCAAGTTCCGGCGGCGCTTTCAGTGGATGGAGGAGCGCATGCGCGAGCGCGGCAAGAAACTGCCGGAGGCCACGCTGGAGGAGATGGAATCGGTATGGCAGGAGTCGAAGCAGGAGGAACGGACGCGGTAGAGCCGATCGTGGTGCGCCGATGCGCGACCGACAGCGAGTTGATGGCATGCGTGGAGCTGCAGAAGGAAGTATGGGGCTTCAGCGATGCCGAACTTGTTCCGCTGCGGCTCTTTATCGTGGCGCAAAAGATCGGCGGCCAGGTGCTGGGCGCTTTTGACGGCAACGAGCTGGTGGGTTTCGCACTGGGAATCCCGGGAGTCCGAAATGCTCATGCTTACCTGCATTCGCACATGCTGGCGGTGCGCCTGCAATACCGCAACCGCGGCGTAGGGAGGCGGATCAAGCTGTTTCAGCGCGAGGATGCGCTGGCGCGCGGGTTCGAGCTAATCGAATGGACCTTCGATCCGCTGGAAATCAAGAACGCTTATCTGAACCTGGACCGGCTGGGAGCGATTGCGCGCCGCTACAACCCCAACCAGTACGGAAATTCGCTTTCACCGCTGCAGGGCGGCTTGCCGACGGACCGGGTAGTGGCGGAGTGGTGGCTGAAATCGAAACGCGTGAGCAGCTTGATGCGCCGGGGAAGCCTGCCGCCGTTCAAGGCGCAGGAGAAAGTTACCGTGCCGGCGCAAATTTACGACTGGAAGTCGTCGGAGGCGGATCGCGGCAAGGCAGCGCAGGTGCAGGAGCGAAATCGCGAGCTGCTGACGGACGCTTTTTCGCGCGGCCTCACCGCACTGGGTTATTCGCGCGATGAGCAGGGCAACGGAAGCTTTCTGCTGGGGAAGTGGGACGAGGCGTGGAGCTACGGAAGCCAGGAGTCGGGTAGCGGCTTGACGCGATGAAAATTGAAGCCATCACGCTGCGCGAGATTCGCATGCCGCTGGTGCACTTCTTTGAAACCAGCTTTGGGCGCACCACCGAGCGCGCCATCCTGCTTGTCACTTTGCATGGCGAGGGCCTGAATGCGTGGGGAGAATCGGTAGCAGGGGAGAACCCGTTTTATAGCAGCGAGTGGGTGGAGTCGGCATGGGTGACGATTTCCCGGTTCCTGGTCCCGGCGGTGCTGGGGAAAACATTTTCGACGGCGCGAGAGTGTCCGCCGCTGCTGGCGCGCGTGAAGGGGCATCGCATGGCGAAAGCTGCCATCGAGAACGCGCTCTGGGCCGCGGAGTCGGAAGAGAAGGGCGTGCCCTTGTGGAAGCTGCTAGGAGGAACACGGCGGCAGATCGAGTGCGGCGTATCAATCGGGATCCAGGATTCAGTGGAGCAGTTGCTGGAGAAGATCGAGATGGAGCTGGCGGCCGGCTACCGCCGGATCAAAGTGAAGGTCAAGCCGGGGTGGGACGTCAACGTGCTGGAGCGCATCCGCGCGCGCTGGCCGGAGATCCTGCTCAGCTGCGATGCCAACTCGGCGTACCGCAGCGACGACGTCGATCACCTCAGGAAATTTGACCCCTTCGGGCTGCTGATGATCGAGCAGCCTCTCTGGAACGATGACTTCTTCTTTCACGCGCGGCTGCAAAAGCAGCTGAAAACGGCGATCTGCCTCGATGAATCGATCCGCCATTCACGGGATGCGGAAGCGGCGCTGCAGTTGGGCGCCTGCCGGATCGTGAACGTCAAGGTCGGGCGGGTGGGCGGAATGAGTGAAGCGATTCGCGTGCACGACGTTTGCCGCGCGCGCGACGTGCCGGTGTGGTGCGGCGGAATGCTGGAATCGGGGGTGGGGCGGGTACACAACATTGCGCTTTCGACGCTGGAGAATTTCCGCCTGCCCGGAGACGTGTCGGCGTCAAAGCGTTATTGGAAGGAAGACATCATCGAGCCGGAAGTTGAAGTATCACGTCAAGGATTGATCAGCGTCACCGATGCGCCGGGCACGGGATATCGGGTGCGCGAGGACTTGATCGAGAAGTTGACGGTCAGGAAAGAAACTTTTAGAAATTCAGGAGCAAGTCAGAAGTAAGGAAATAAGAGTCGCAGCGTTGCGCCGGCCGGTTCTTACTTGACGCTCAGATAGGAAGCCCTTTCGATGAAAATCCTTAAGCTTATCCTTGGCGGCCTGGTTGCGCTCACGTCAGCTTTCGGAACGACACTCGCCGTGTTGTTCATACTGATGATGGCTGAAGCACGCAATCAAAAGGCAACTGGACTTGGAGCAGCTGCAGGCGACGCTACGATGATGCTGCATTCTGCCTGGTTTTGGCTGGCGGTATTTGTGAGCTTCGCGATTGGCTTCTTTTTGACCTACCGCAAGCTCTACTTTTGAGCCCCTTCTGATTCACTTGGTTTCGTTGCCGCCGTTCTGCGCAACTTCGCCGTCGTGCTTCTTCAAAAGCTCGACTGCCTGGGCCACGGTCATGTCCGGCACGGGACGATAATCAGTGGTGATCTCGTCGTCATTGATGCGAATGGTCTTGAACAGGAGCGCCTTGCCGGTGAAGTCCAGGACCATGTGGCTAGGTTCCCAGTGGGCTCCATTGGTGCCTTCAATAGGCTTCTGTTCGACTAGGAAGCGTCCGCCCTGGTCCAGGTGTCCGAGAATCCCCCATCCGAAGGTCACGTCGCGGAACAAGCGTGCCTGGATTTTCGCGATGTGGTAAGCCGGAACGGCAATTGACATGGTTCCTTGCATTCCCCGATACACCATGGTTTCCCGCTGCGGCGGATTGAAGTTGGGATTGGGCTTGAACCTCAGGTTGACCAGTTCGCCCCACGGTTCTTCATTGGTGACGCCGACGTATTCATAAAGGAAGGCGTCAGGCAATGCGTTCACCATGTTGCGGGAGCGGCGGTCATCTTCCTTCTGGCTTCGCTGCTTCTGCGCGAGCTGCGACGGATCAGAAACCAGGCGCTGCAGGCGCGCGTCTTCCTTGGTGCGCTCGGCGGGGCTCAGCGGCTTGCCGTCGATCATCAGCAGCCGTCCGATGACACCTTGCTCGGTTTCGATCATTTCCCGGGTTTCGATGTGCTCGGGCTTTTTCCTGATAAGCCGGTACGTGTACAGGGTCTTGTCAGTTTTCGCCTGGTTCTCGTTATTGACGGCTTTGCGCACCAGATCGGCCGGGTTGGCGGGCAGATCCGGCTTGGGGGGCTCCTGCGACCAAGCGGTCACCGCCGCCAGCAGCATGAAGGCCGCGCTCGCCAACACCGATCCCTTGGTTCGGTTCACTGTGTACATAATTTAAGTTAAAACGTCCGAGATTCAGGGTTCGTACCAGATTAGACGAGGAGAAGAGCACCTCAGTTGCTCAGAAAGGGAATTGGGGGTGACACTGAGTCTGCGCCGACCAAAAAAGACCAGCGTGGTCGCTGGTCTGCGAAGGAGGATGTGTGTACAGGCTGAATTTGTCGGCCCGCGCGGAAAAGGCAGTCCCATTGGTTTTAAGTCGCGTTGAAGGATGCAGCCGCTGTTCCCCTGGTTTTCGGCTTCACCCGCCAGCACGACAGTCCGAACGGGCCGACAGACTAGTCGTAGCAAGGAACTGGCCAAAGCAGCCATGGGACAGCTACTCCGCAAGTCATTGATTTAGTTATGGTTGTTCGAAGCGGAAAGACAGGCGGCCGGAGCAGCTCTGGCCGGTTGCGGTATGTACTAACTAATAACCCGCCTCGTGCCATCCCTGTGTACGCGGGTACCGGAAATTCACCTTAAGCAGTTTCCATAGAGAGATGAAAAGCGAACGATAGAACCGAGAAAAACCAGATTGCCGCATTTGCCACGGTTAGAATATAGTCATCAGAGCTTCTCTGGTCTCCTCGCCTGCGCCCGCGATCCAAAAGGCGCCGTCAACAGTAGCGCTCGACGGCGACCTGCCGCAGCGGAGGAATGCCGATGTGGAAATTGCGCAAAGAGGATGAGATTCCCATTCCGGCCGCCAGTTCTGTTACCCCCAAGGAGGTCCGTCCCGTGGAAACGCCAAAGCCAACCAATGAAACCCGCGCCGAGTTGGCGCACATCGGCAAGTCGGTGCTGGTCAAAGGAGAGCTCTCGGGCAGCGAAGACTTGTACCTGGACGGCGAGGTGGAAGGCAGCGTGGAGTTGCACGGTCACAACCTGACGGTAGGGCCTCACGGTCGAGTGCGCGCCCACACGCGGGCGAAGGACGTGGTGGTGCACGGCAAAGTGGAAG
>DATDMO010000154.1:0-4974 GCA_036518755.1 Candidatus Acidiferrales bacterium
TCGCAACTCCTGTTGAAGCACCCGACCGAAGTCACGCTCCTCGTCCACGTGGACGACAAGACGAAGTATCTTGACGCTATAGGAAAACCGATCCATCTCTCGAATTTCCGCGCTGGAGACACCGTCTGGGTCACCTTGTCCAACGGCTCCTCCGGACCCACGGCCATCAAGGTCCGCAAAGGCGAGATGACCGTGGCCGAGCTTCACCGCTACTATCTCAACTACCCCGAAATAAAGTAGCCGCCTTTCGTGCGCGGGAAGCACAAGGGAAATTAGGCTCGTGACAGAAGACTTCCATACCCCGGCGCCCGCCCGCTCAGACCCAGCAGACGAACGCCCGCCCACAGCGCGTGCGGCAAGCTGGATACCACGGGCACTTTGCAGCGCTTTTCCAGCGGCGCAAGGATTTGCAGCGTCTTGAGCGCTCCGCAAGAGATCAGCAGCGCATCCGCTGTCGGCGCCTCGTCTCGCACGCCCTCGCTGAAGGTCATCAGCTCCTGCTGCGTCACCGGCGGCCGGTCTTCGAATCGTTCGATGCCCATACCTTTCAGCGCCGCCACCTCGAATCCCGACTCATTGAGAAAAACCCTCAGGCGCGCGTTGACTTCGCTGTTGTAAGCGGTCGCGGCGGCCACTCGCCGGGCGCCAACTGCCTTCAGCCCCTCCACAATGCCGGTGCTCATCGTGGTCGATGGCAAGCCCGTGCTTTTGGTGATGCGTGCCTTCAATTGCTCGTTGAATGCCGCTCCCTTATAGAATGTCAACGACGTTCCCATCACGCAGATGGCGTTCGCGCCTTGCGCCGCCAGTTTTCCCGCCGCCGGCACGATGCGGTCAACTACGTGGTCGTAACCTTCGGGAGTCATCCGCTCCAGCCCCACTCCAATCGCCAGAAACCGGACTCCACTTGGATACATCAGCTTCGCCTCTGGAGGCACAGGCAGGTTCGCGGGAGGGAAAATCAATCCCAGCACCGGTTCTTTCGCCGCTGCTGCGGACATGCCCAGCGCCCCGCAAACAGCCCCGGCAGCAGCCACCCCAAGAAATCGCCGGCGTGAGGTATCAGTCGCCATGTGGCAGCTCCTTCAGCGCTACGAAGCTCATGCCTGGAGGCGTAGCGCGCCGCGATTGTAACACCACTCCCAATCAGCCATTCACAATCGGCACGAAGTGAAAAACTGCGAAGTGTATGTGAAGCGAGGGGACGCTGGCACGGGATACGTCGGCATTCCGCGCCAGCGTTCAAAGACAAGACATTAGCAACCAGCGCCATCGGCGCTCACGGCTAGGAGGCTGGCTTAATGTCGGTAACGTGAATGGTCTTAGTTGCCGCGTCGTAGGTTCCCATTACCTTCACCTTTTGTCCGGCGAAGTCCGCGGGCTTTTCTTGATCGTCGAGTTTGTAAGTCATCTTCCGCGTGGCGTTGTAAAGGACGTACTTTGCGCCATTCTTGACGCACTCCTGGGTACACATCTTCTTCACCGCAGGGTCGTTCGCATCTTTGCCTTTCATCATCCCCGCGTGCGAGCCCATGCTGGCGCACGAGCTATCCATGATCTCGCCCGTAAACGTTCGGTCCGCCGCTTGCACCAAGCCCAACCCCAACAGCATCACCGTTGCAACCGCTCCGATCGCAATCCTTCTCACGGAATTCATGTCAATCCCTCCCACCCAGTTGGATTACCTAAGCCCCTAAACTGTTACACAACCGTGAGGATAATTCCAGCGTCGGCGCCGTTCGCCGCGTTCGCGTCGGATACAGGAAAAACGTCCCTCCGCCCGCCAACATCTCGGATTCGCACCTAGAGAAAAAGTCCACAGCAAGCACCTCTTGCATCGCCTCATTCCTGTCCCTAAGATGGGCGGCATGTTTTTGAAAATGAATATAGCGACCAGACGAAGGGGCCGGCGCCTCCCTGGGGAGGCAGCCTATGTTCGGTCCTGCTCGGCACAGCGGCCGAGTAGAAAGTAGCGTAAATGACTGAAAACAAAGGACAGCGTCACAGTCTAATCGTCACAAATTCGAGGGCCCCTCTTCCGCGCCTTCTCGCCGCGGCCGCCTTCGTCTTGCTCCTGGCCTCTTCCGGAGCGCCGGTTCGCGGCGACAGTCCCGCGAGCGCTACGCGATCGACAACTGGCCACTCCCTCGCATCGGAGAAAAGCATGCCCGCGCAGTCCGCCTCAGAAAAGTTCGCCCAGTTAAGCGATCAGTTCATGAACGATTCGCTGGCGATGTCTCCTGTTAGCGCGTCCGCCGCCGGATACCACGAGCACACTGATCCGAAGACCGGAAAAATCATCGAGCTCGATGCTTTGCTGGATGACATGAATCTCGCAGCCTTTGATAGGCAGCGCGCTTTCTACGCCGAGTGGCGGCAGCGCTTTCACACCGAAACTCCGGTCGCGTCGCTCGCACCCGAGGATGCTGCCGATTGGCACCTCATCGATGATCAGATCGGACTCAGCCTGCTCGAGCTGGAGCACATTCAAAGCTATCGCCATCACCCAACCGTCCCAGTGGAGCTGATCGGCAACGCGATTTTTCTCCCGCTCTCGCAAAGCTACGCGCCAAAGGACGTGCGGCTGGGCCACGTCCTTTCGAGGGTCGGCCAAATTCCGCGCCTGCTCGATCAAGTGAAACAATATTTGAGCGACGCCGACCCGATTTTTGTCAACACGGCGATTCAGGAAGACGAAGGAAATATCGATCTGATCCAAAATACCGTGGCCGGCGAAATCGCTCCGGGCTCGCCATTGAAAGCCGAATACGACCGGGTCGCTCCGCCCGCGCTTGACGCGCTGAAAAATTTCAACCAATGGCTTCGCGACGATTTAGGGAAACGCAAATCGCGCCTCACTTGGCGCTTGGGGAAGGACTTCTACGACCAGAAATTCAAGCTGGTGATGGAAACTTCGGTCACCCCTGCGGAGGTTCTCTCCAGCGCCGAGCAGGAGCTTAAGGCCGTGCGCGCTGAAATGCTCCAGCTCGCTCTTCCCCTGCACGCCCAAATGTATCCGGACCACGGAGACCACTCCAGTCTCGCCGGCCGCGAACGCGAAAATCGCATCATTGGCGAAGTGCTGGAAAAAATTTCCGAAGATCATCCGCGGCGGGACCATCTCCAACAAACGATCGAGGACGATCTCGAAGGCATCAAGCAATTTATTCGCGAAAAAAAGATCGTCTCTCTCAGCACGCGCGACAACTTGAAAGTGATCCCCACTCCGCCTTTCATGCGCGGCATCTACTCCGTCGCGGGATTCCAGAGCGCGCCGCCGCTCGAACCGAAGGCCGAAGCGCAATACTGGGTCACGCCAATCGACCCGAGCATGCCCGACGCGAAAGCCGAATCCAAGCTGCGCGAATACAACTCCTGGGTGCTGAAGTGGCTCTCACTCCACGAGGCCTTGCCCGGGCATTACGTTCAGTTCGAGCATTTGAACAGTTTGCAGCCGGAACGGCGCAGGCTCCTGCGCTCGCTTTACTCCAATGGAGCTTATGTCGAAGGCTGGGCGGAATATGCCTCACAAGTGATGATGGACGAAGGGTATCTCAACAACGATCCACGCTTTCGCCTCGAAATGCGCAAGATTCGGCTTCGGCTGCTCGCCAACGCGATTCTCGACGTAAAGATGCAAACGATGGGAATGACCGACGCCCAAGCGATGGACTTGATGATCAAGGATGCCTTTCAGACGCAGGCCGAGGCGGATGGCAAGCTCATTCGAGCCAAGCTTAGCTCCACGCAATTGCCCACCTATTACGTCGGCCTGCGCGAATGGCTCGCTTTTCGCAAGCGCTATCAGGCCGCCGCCGGCAAGAATTTCAACATGCTGAAATTTCACGACGCGGTGCTGGACGAAGGTCCGCTGCCGGTTCCCGTCGTGGAAAAACTCCTCATGTCGTCCGCAACGCGGGGAAAGCAATAGCCGCAAAATGCAATTGCAGGATGAAAGGAGCAAATGAGGCATCGAACTGAAAAAGGAATCGGGTGCGACCGTGCGTTTGCGAAACTAAATCAACTTTCGTCTTGGCGCTTTCTCCGGTTCGTGGTTGTAACCGCAATGCTCGTCGCCGGATCTTGTGCCTCGTCCCGCACCGTTCCTCCGGCGCGAGCTGAACAGCCGCGCAAAGTTCCGGCCCAGAACACTTATGTTGAGCAGACCCAGGGTAAGGGATACCGCTTCGAGCGTGACGGCTGGATTTACGTGCATCTGGAAGGCTCGCCCCTCGAGATCGGATACCAGCATGGTTATTTGCTCGCCCCCGAGGTTGCCGACGCTTTCGCCACGGTGCGCCTTGAAATGACCCACGACACTGGACGAGATTGGGACTTCTTCCGTAGCGTCGCGCACCGAATGCTCTGGCCCAAAATCGACTCCGAGTACCAACAGGAATTGCGAGGAATGGTGAATGGGTTGCGCGTGCAGGGCACCAACCTCGACCTCGACGATCTCGTCGCGTTCAACGCATTTTCCGAACTGCCCGATTACTATGTGCCCTGGCTAAGCACCCAGGAACATAAGCGCCCTTCAACGCACGAAACTCCCGAACACTGCAGCGCATTCGTGGCCACGGGCAGTTGGACCAAGAACCACGATATCGTGATGGCTCACAGCGACTGGACCACCTACATGGAGGGGAGCCGTTGGCGCATCATCTTCGATATCGTCCCAAGATCCGGTTACCGCATCTTGATGGACGGCTTCCCAGGCGTGATCGCCAGCGACGACGATTTCGGCGTCAACTCTGCCGGAATGATGATTACCGAAACCACCATTTCCAACTTCCACGGCTGGGAACCGAACGGCAAGCCTGAGTTCGTGCGCGCCCGCAAGGCCATGCAGTACGCGGATTCAATCGATAACTACGTAAAGATCATGCTCGACGGAAACAACGGAGGGTATGCGAACGACTGGCTGCTCGGCGATAGAAAAACAGGCGAGATCGCGCGATTCGAATTGGGCCTGCA
>DATDMO010000155.1:0-3488 GCA_036518755.1 Candidatus Acidiferrales bacterium
CCGAAGTAAACAGCCGGCAGATACCGCAGCCGCTGTTTTACGCCAAGGCCAAAACAATGGGCATCCGAAATCTGCCGGTCTTGGCTCACATGGCGTCGCTGACTTTTGTCGACGTGCTCGTTTTCACCGGGCCGATGACGGAGCGCGATCTATTTCACGCGCTCGTGCACGCCGCGCAGTTTGAGGTGCTCGGGTTGGTAAATTGGGCGGACCTTTACGTCCGCGGATTCCTGAAACTGGGGCGGGACTTCCTGGTGCCGATCGAGTCGCACGCTTTCGCGCTCGATACTCGGTTTGCCACCAACCCCGCGAACGCGTTCGACGTAAAGTCGGAAATATCGAATTGGGCAAAAGAGGGACGCTACGCGGTGACGCCTCCCGCGGGTCCGCCTGTGAAATGAAAATAGGCGAGTAGTTATGTGCTTCACGCATGCCCCAGCAGTGGCGTCCGTTTGCCTGCGCTGAGGCGCTAGGGTAAACTGCATGCCCGATGGCGGACACTTCTTCGATTGTTGGCAGCACCATTTCGCACTACAGCGTGCTGGAAAAACTGGGCGGCGGCGGAATGGGAGTGGTCTACGAGGCCAAGGACACCCGGCTGGGCCGAAGCGTCGCGCTGAAATTTCTCCCCGACGACATTTCTCAAGACGCGCAATCCATCGAGCGATTCCGCCGCGAAGCGCGCGCTGCATCCTCTTTGAACCATCCGAATATCTGCACCATTTACGATATCGGCGGCCTCGAAGGGCGGCCGTTTATCGCCATGGAACTCCTCGAGGGCCAAACTCTTAAGCGCCGCATCGCTGAGAAACCCATCGAGATATCCGAACTTTTGCAGATCGGCATTCAGATCGCCGACGGCCTCGAGGCCGCGCACGCCAAGGGGATCGTCCACCGCGATATCAAGCCTGCGAATATTTTTTTGGTGAAGAAAGGTCCGGCGAAGATATTGGACTTCGGCTTGGCAAAACTGGCCACCCAGCGACACCACGCCGCGAGTTTCATCGGCGAATCGTCCAGCACGCAGGCCACCCTTGAAAATGAATTGCTTCTGACCAGCCCAGGAAGTTCCGTGGGCACGGTGGCATATATGTCGCCGGAACAGGCGCGTGGCGAAGAAGTCGACGCACGCTCGGATTTGTTTTCACTCGGCGTGGTTCTCTATGAAATGTGCACCGGAGTGGTGCCGTTTTCCGGCTCGACGCCGGCACTGGTTTTCGACGGCATCTTACATTCTGTCCCCGCTTCGGTGACCAAGCTGAATCCCCAGTTGCCTCAGGCACTGGAAAATATTTTCGCCAAGGCCCTTGAGAAGGATTCCGACCTGCGCTACCAGACAGCCGCCGAACTTCGCACCGACCTGAAGCGCCTTCGGCGAGATTTGGGTTCAAGCCGCCATCCCGCAGCGGAAAAAACGGAAAGTTCGCAGTCGCATCTGGCGAGCGCCCCGGCGGCCACAAAGTCTGTCGCCGTGCTCTATTTCGAAAACCTGAGTGGCAACAAGGAAGACGAGTACCTGCGCGACGGCATCACCGAAGACGTCATCACCGAGCTTTCCAAGATTCGGGGACTGAACACCTTTTCGCGTCCCACCGTTCTGGCTTTTCGCGACAAGCCCGTTACCCCGGCCCAGATTGGCAAACAGCTGGGCGCGGCTTATGCGCTCACCGGCACCCTCCGCCGCTCCGGCGCCCGCCTGCGCATCAACGCCCAGCTGGTCGACACACATACCGATTTTCCGCTTTGGTCGGAACGCTTCGACCGGGAAATGAAAGATATGTTTGAGGTCCAGGACGAAATGGCCCGCAAGATCGCCGAGGCCCTACGCGTCACACTTTCGCCGCAGGAACTCGAAGCCTTAGCCGTAAAGCCCACGGAGAATCTGCAGGCTTACGATCTCTTTCTGCGTGGCAAGCGCTATGCCCGCCGCCAGACTCGTCAGGATCTCGAGTTCGCGCTTCAAATGTTTGAGAACGCCGTGGTGCTGGATCCCAGCTTCGCTTTGGCCTATGCCGCATGCGCCAATGCTTGCGCCATGTTCTACTGCAATTACAGCCGTGATCAACTGTGGGTGGAGCGCGCGCGCGAGGCTTCCGGTAAAGCCGTGGCTCTCCGCTGGGACCTGCCCGAAGTGCAGGTGAGCCAGGCCTGGGTCCTCTACGCCGCGGAACTTCACAACGAAGCAGTCCGCATGGTGAAAAAGGCCATCGAGCGCAAGCGCGATTGCGAAGGCGCCTATTACATGCTCTGCCGGGCGTTGTTCGCGGCCGGCCGATACCAGGAAGTCGTCGATATTGCGGACACCGCGATTGAGGCGAGTGGTGAGGACTACAACGTTTATGTGCCCGTTATGAACTCACTCGGCGCTATGGGCAAGGAAGAAGCCAAGCGCAATATGACACAGAGATTCGTCGTCGCGTTGGAGGGCCACTTGAAACACGTGCCTGAGGATGCGCGGGCGCGCGTTCTGCTGGGCAACTATTATGCCCAGCGCGGCCGCGAAGACGACGCCTTGCGCGAACTCAATTTGGCGATCACTTTGCGCGCCAACGAAGCATCGATCCTCTACAACGCCGCGTGTGTCTACTGCACTCTCAATAGAAAGCCGGAAGCCCTGGATGCGCTTCGCAAAGCCTGGGAAGCGGGTTTTCAAGATGCCGTCTGGGCGCGCCGCGATCCCGATATCGCCCTCCTCCACGGCGAGCCCGAGTTCGAACGCCTTTACCCCGACAAGCCCGCCACTCCCCCTGGCTCCACCTCGCGCTAATTCAATCCATGCGCGCCAGCGATGTGCCCGCGCGTGATGATCGTCACGACGTACTGTGATGGCAGTCACTGATTGTCTTGTGCGGCTCGTTGTAACAGAGACCCAAAGAGGAACGGAGACTGCCAAGGGAATGAGCTTCCGAGGCGGCGGATAAAGAAAGACGAATGGCTGGCCTCCAGGCTCTACCTCTGGATGGCTTAAATGGGGTTGGACCTGGCAGCACTTGGGTTCCTCTCGAGAGAAGCAGCGGCGAGACCAGAGGCAATATAAAAAGCGCCAGGTATCTCGACGCACCGGCCATCAGGCCGGAAAATTCCGGCTCGCCGCTGCCTCCGAAACTAGTAGTGGCCCCTGGTGGGGCAAACAAGGGGGCTTTATGAGAAACTTCTACGAGGAATTGTTCGGTTTCCGTCGGGAATTCGAAGAAATGTTCAATCGCATGCTGACCGGTAGGCCATGGGCAGAGTGGGCGGAACTCCCGGCCTTTAAGAGGGAGTTTAACTTTACTCCCGCAGTGGAAGCTTACGTGGACAAAGAGGGCAAGAGGTACATTTGCCGCGTGACACTGCCGGGTGTCGAGCCAAAGGACGTCCAGGTCCAGGCGCAGGGAAACGTGCTCACAATTCATGGCGAGCGGAAATTCACTCGCAAAACCAAGGAAGTCGAGCTCATGGAACAGGAGTTTGCTTACGGCGTGTTCGATAGGACGCTCACGCTGCCG
>DATDMO010000156.1:0-2607 GCA_036518755.1 Candidatus Acidiferrales bacterium
GAAGCCGCAGCAGAACATCATCGCGCTGCTGGTGGACGATTCGCGGAGCATGTCACTCGCGAGCGGCGGCACGACCCGGCTCGCGCAAGGCGTGAATCTGTTGCAGAGCGGCGTCCTCGCGAAGTTGCAAGAGAAATTTCAAACGCGCTTGTATAGCGTCGATAGCCGACTCACGCGCGTTTCCAGCCTGAAGGATCTGCAACCCTCCGCGCCCGCAACTCACATCGGCGAAAGCCTCAAGCAATTTGCGGCGGAGACTTCGGACTTGCCCATCGGCGCGATTGTGCTGCTGACGGACGGAGACGACAATTCGGGCGGCATCGACTTGGACACGATCGCCGCGCTTCGCAA
The DNA here is from genome assembly GCA_036518755.1 of Candidatus Acidiferrales bacterium. GTDB lineage: Bacteria > Acidobacteriota > Terriglobia > Acidiferrales > UBA7541 > Palsa-295. Next base: position 352 of record DATDMO010000156.1, read on the forward strand.
TCGGCGAATCCCAGTTCATACGGTCGGGTTGGGAACGGAGCAAATGCCGCGCGATGTGGAGATTGACGATGCTACGTTGGCGCCGCGCGCGATGGCCGATTCGCGGTTGACCGCGACCGTCACATTCCACCAGCAAGGCTACGCGGGACAAAAAGCGATGCTCTCGGTTCGCGATCAGGAAAAGCTGCTCAGTTCGCGCGAAATCACGTTTGGCGGGAACGGGAAAAGTCAATCGGAGACACTTCTTTTCAACGCCGGAGATGCCGGAGCCAAGGCGCTGCAGTTTTCGATCGACCCCATGCCGGGCGAGGAGAACCGGTTGAACAATGCCGCCACGCGGCTGGTGAACGTGGTGTCCGACAAGCGGCGCATTCTTTACGTCGAGGGCGAGCCGAGATGGGAGTACAAGTTTATCCGCCGCGCGGAAGACAACGACAAACTGGTGGAGGTCGCGTCCATGTTGCGAACCACCGAGAACAAGATTTATCGCCAGGGAATCAACGATCCGAAGGAGCTCGCTAACGGTTTCCCTGTGAATACCGACGATCTCTTTGGATACCAGGCGATTATCCTTGGCTCTGTCGAAGCGGGTTATTTCACACCTGTGCAAAGGGATCTGATCCGGCAGTTCGTCGACCGGCGAGGCGGCGGGCTGCTGCTGTTGGGCGGACGATTTGCGCTGTCCGACGGCGGGTGGGGTGCATCGGAACTCGCGGACCTTCTGCCCGTGAGTTTGCCAAATCGAAAAAATACGTTTCAACGCGTTCCCGCCACCGTCGAGCTAACGCCTGCGGGAGCGGATAGCTTGATCTGCCGCTTGGTGGACGATCCCACGCGAAATGCAGAGCGCTGGAAGACGCTTCCCTATCTGATGGACCATCAAGATCCGGGCACGCCCAAGCTCGGCGCTACGGTCCTCGCGCAGATGAAGGCGGGTGGGCGGACAATGCCGTTGCTGGTCACGCAGAATTATGGACGTGGGCGTACCGCAGTGCTCGCGACTTCTGGTACGTGGCGGTGGCAGATGAGTATGCCGCTGGGCGACACCAGCCACGACATGTTCTGGCGGCAATTGCTGCGCTGGCTTGTTGCAGATACGCCGGACCGCGTGGTCGCTTCCGTGCCGCACCAGGAATTGTTTGACGACGGGCACATCACTTTTTCGGCGGACGTGCGCGGCAAGGACTATCTTCCCGCCGCCGACGCCAGCGTCCAGGCGCATATTACGGGACCGGGTAGCGTCTCCGCGACTGTCGACATGACGCCGGTTCCCGATAAGCCGGGCACCTTTCAGGGCGAGTGGACCGCCGACAAGCCAGGATCGTATCTAACCGAGGTAACTGCGCAGCGCGGCGGGCAGGAACTTGGGCGCGACGTGTTCGCATTTCAACGCTTGGATGGCGTGGCGGAAAATTTTCATACCGAAGAGAACCGCGACTTGCTCGAAAAGCTTTCGTCGCAGACGGATGGTCGCTACTGGACCCCGCAAGATGTGTCGAAGCTTCCCAGTGAAATTTCCTATTCGGAGGCGGGAATCAGCGTTCGCGAGACAAAGGCGCTCTGGGATATGCCCATCGTGTTTATCGTGATCTTGCTATTGCTATTCACCGAGTGGATGTTGCGGCGTAAATGGGGCGTGATATGAGGCTGAAATGGCTGCCACCCATGGTTTTGTGTTGCGGCTTTTTGCTGTGCGCGATCCCTGCGCGGGCGAGCGTTTACTACGTAACGGTGGCAGGCTTGGGCGGCGAGCCGGACTACGAGCAGGAATTCAAGTCGCTGGCAACCGATCTCGATCGCTTGCTCAAAGCCTCAGGGGGCGATACTCACGTCTACACGCTCGACGGCAATGATGCGACTCGAGCGCGCTTGACGGACGTGCTGAGCAAGGTAGCCAGCCAAGCTAAGCCCGATGATGATTTCGTCCTGGTGCTGATCGGTCATGGCAGCTACGACGGCTTCGAATACAAGTTCAATCTGGTGGGGCCTGATATTTCCGCCGAGGATTTGGCGAATTGGTGTGATCGCATCGCCGCCAAGCGGCAGCTTATCGTCAACACCACCAGCGCCAGTGGCGGCTCCGTTTCCGCGCTTGAGAAGCGTGGCCGTTGCGTCATCGCGGCGACCAAAAGCGGAACCGAGAAGAACGCCACCGTATTTGCGCGGTATTGGGTTGAAGCCCTACACGATCCCGAAGCGGACCTGGATAAGAACGAAGCGATCAGCGCACTCGAAGCTTTTCAATACGCCACGAAG
>DATDMO010000157.1:0-16501 GCA_036518755.1 Candidatus Acidiferrales bacterium
CGGACAGGCCGTCCGGCTGGCCGCTTTCGAGCAAGCAGGCAAGGCAGGCCGTGTCAAAGGGGCGAACGGTCATTGTGACGCCGTAACTCCCGACGACGGCGGCATAAATCCACGGGATGGCGAGAGAAACCGCGGCATCATTCAGCAGAAGGCGTGTTTGGAAATTATCGGTCCCGTCCAAAATCAAGGGAAATCCGGAAAGAAGGTCGAGTGCGTTCTGCGACGTGAGGTCGGCGACGATTCCTTCCACTTCCACGCCGGAATTGATGGCGCGCAAGTGGCGCTCGGCGGCAACAGCCTTGGGCAAAGCGCGGCGTGCATCGGTCTCATCGAAAAGCGTCTGGCGTTGCAAGTTGGAGAGTTCAACAAAGTCGCGGTCGATGACGCGAAGCCTCCCCAGCCCCGAGCGAACGAGGAGCCCCGCCACCGCCGTACCCAGCGCGCCGCAGCCGATCAGCACGGCGCTAGACTTGAGAATCTTTTCCTGCCCACCCTCGCCGATTTCCGCGAAGAGGATCTGTCGCGAATATTTTTCGTGGAGTTCGGGTTTCATTCGGGGCGATCCAAACACGGCGCCGAGGCTTGCGGAGGTCCTTTCCCAGAGAAATTTTGGGTTTGGTGCGCCCGGGGCAAGCCCAGGCGCTACCGCGCCTATCATATCGCCTTTTCACGCAGGTCATGCAACCGGGCTATGCTAACCTTTGCTCTTAAATTTTGGCGGAATGAGATCTCATCATGAAAATGTGCTGCCCTTAGCGACGCACCCTGCGGTGCGCGTGGAGGCGTTGGCGGCGCTTTTGATTTTCGTAAGCGTTGTATTTCCTCTCGCAACGCGTTCGCAAGACTCGACCATCGAGGGCCTTGGAATCACGCGAGTTCGCGTGGTGGACAACAGCGGAGCGGAAATTCCTCAAGAGATCCCCAAACTTCGTCTGGCGGCTGGAGGGCGGTTTGATTTCGCTGCTGAGCGCCAAAGTATCCGCGTACTCTACAAGATGGGCGACTTTTCGGATATTCGGGTCACCGTCGCACGAGAAGGTGAAGGCGTCCAGGTCGATTTCGTCGTCACCCTCAATTTCTACAACAATGTGATTCGCATCAATGGGCTGAAACCACCGCCCAGCGAGCCAGCAGCCCAAGCGGCGCTGCGGCTCGGGCTGGGCGAGCCCTATCGAGAGAGCGCGCTCCGGGAAGCTATCGGCCGTTTGCAGGACTCACTGCGGGACGACGGATTTTACCAGGCAAAAATTACTTGGAGCCTGGGTCCGCATGAGGATACGCGCCAGATGGACATTACGATAACCGTGGATTCCGGACCGCGAGCGCGGGTGGGCAGCATCAGCGTGCAGGACAACACTCGTTACCCCAAAGAAGAGTTGTTGCGGAAGTCCAAACTTTCGCCGAAGAACGAGGTAACTTCCGCCCGTTTGTCGCGCGCAACGGAGAGGGTCAGAAAATTTCTGCTGAATCAAGGATACCTGGGAGCCGGCGCCGTGATTTCACGGGGAAGCTACGATGCGCAGACAAATCACGTGCCGCTTACTTTATCGATTACGGCGGGGCCGCGCGTGCGGGTGGAGATCGAAGGCGCGCGGTTGAGCAAGAGGAAGAGACGTGCGCTGCTTCCCATTTTCGCGGAAGGGGCCGTGGATGACGACTTGCTGCAAGAGGGCCGCCGAAATATTCGCGATTACCTGCAGAGCTTGGGTTACTTCGATGCGGCTGTCCAAGTCAGCTCGCGGCAAGACGACCAGCGGCACGAACAAGTGATCACCTATCAAATTACGAGAGGAGATCACTTTCGCCTTGCCGGGGTCGCCTTCACTGGGAATAAATACTTCAGCAGCGACTTGCTTTCCCGGCGGCTGGCGCTTCAGCCGGCTTCCTTTGCCTCAAGTGGGCGATTCAGCCAGCAACTGTTGCGGGGCGACACGGACTCCATCCGCGGGGTGTACTTATCGAACGGTTTTCAGGATGTTCAGGTTACGTCGACGGTGGATGACCATTATCAGGGTAAGAAAAATAATCTCTTTGTGTCATTCAACATCGTCGAAGGAACCCAGACCCGGATCGACGCCCTGCGAATTGAAGGGAATCATGCCATCAAGACGGCGGACTTGCTCAGCGTGATCGGCTCGACGCGCGGAGAGCCATACTCGGAGGCGGGGGTAGCGAGCGACCGGAATAACATACTGGCGTTTTATTACAACGAAGGCTTTCCTCAGGCGAGCTTCCGTAATGAAGTCTTACCCGCAGGAACGACGCACGAGGTGAACCTTGTCTATCACATAACGGAGGGACCTCGAACGGACGTGGCAGAGGTGCTAATCACGGGTTACCAGTACACGCGGCCGGGAATCATCCGGCGGCAAGTGGCGATCGAGCCGAACGGCCCCTTGCGCGAGGGCGACATCGCAACAACGCAGCGCCAGCTTTACAACCTGGGGATATTCAACCGGGTGCAGATCGCCCCGCAGAACCCAGATGGCACCGATCCCGATAAAACGGTGGTGGTGGAGGTTCAGGAAGGGGACCGCTACACAATTGGATACGGTTTTGGATTTGAGGTCCAGCGCATCGCCGGAGGGACGTCGAATCCAAACGGCACGACGCTCGGTGCGAGCCCGCGGGGCATCTTCGAGATTTCCAGAAATAACATGTTCGGCCGGGCGCAGACGCTTTCGTTCAGGGCACGGGCCAGCACTCTTGAGTATCGTTTCGGCCTGGGGTACACGGCAAACAATTTCCTCACCAACCGAAAATTGAGTCTGGGTTTGACCGGATACGCCGACAAGACACAGGACATCAATACGTTCACCTCCACACGATACGAGGGCGGCCTGCAGGTGGTCTACAAAGTCTCGCCCTCCAGTTCCTTGCTTTTCGACTACTTCTATCGCCGCGTGGAAGCATCCAACCTGGTGAAGACGATCAACGTGGAGCAGATTCCGTTGCTCAGTCAACCCACACTCGTTTCAGGCTTTGGAGTAACGTATGCGCGCGACCGCCGCAACAATCCAGCGGACGCCACCCGGGGCACGTTCAACACCATCGACGTGAGCGACGCGATTGAATCGATCGGTTCGAGCGCCAGTTTTTTCCGCGCGTATATGCAGAACTCGTCGTTTCATTCCTTCGGCCGCGCTTTTGTGTTTGCTCGCTCGGTGCGCTTTGGGTTCGAGCAGCCTTTCGGCAATACGGCGGGAGAAACGCCCGGGCAATGCGGCGCGACGCCTGTCAGCACGACAAAGTCGATCATTCCGCTCCCGGAGCGCTTCTTCGCCGGTGGCGGAACTTCGCTGCGCGGCTTCGGGCTGAACCAGGCTGGCCCCCGCGATCCGTGCACGGGATTTCCGATAGGAGGCCTGGCGCTGCTGATTTTCAATCAAGAGCTGCATTTCCCGATGAAACTCCCCTTCGTAGGAAGCCGCCTGGGCGGCACGCTTTTCTACGACGGCGGCAATGTCTACAGCGACACGGGCCACATCTCATTTTCGTGGAAGGCACCGTCACTGACAAACTTGAACTATTTCTCGCACACGGTCGGCTTCGGTTTACGGTATCCCACGCCGGTTGGGCCTGTGCGGATCGACTTCGGCTACCAACTCAATCCGCCCCAATACCAGGGAATCGTCTTTCCACCGGGTTCCACCGTAGGCGTGACCAAGGTTCTCCAGCTGCCGCACTTTGGATTCTTCTTCAACATAGGACCGATCTTTTGATGAGGCGCGCGATCTTCATTTGCATAATGACGCTGGGACTTCCAGGGCTTGCGGCTGCCGACCCTGCGGGGACGAACATGCCTCCTCAGGCTGCTTCTTCGCCCTCCAGCGCCGCTCCGAGGCCGCAGACGGTGGACCGAATCGCCGCTCGCATCGAGGACGACATAATCATGGAAAGCGACGTTCGCGAGCTGGCAGGATTTCAAGAGCTCGTGGACGGCCACTCCAAATCCCGCAGCGAGTTGATTCGAGAACTGGCCGGCGAATGGATCGTTCGCGGCGAAGCCGATGGAGCGAAATATCCGCGGCCGACAAACGACGACATAGAAAACGCGTACAAGCGGCTGGCGGGTCAGTTTGCATCTCCTGAAGAATTTCAGAAGCGAATGGCCGCCGCCGGATTATCGGAAGCTGCGGTGCGAAGGATGCTTGGCCAACAACTCTACCTCTCCAGATTTCTCGATTATCGATTTCGGCCAGCGGCGCAGGTAGATCAGAAGCAGATCGAGACATATTACAAAGAAGAGTTTGCACCCCGATTGAAGGGGCGCGGGGAGCCGGTCCCCCCCCTGGATGAGGTAGCGGACACCATACGCGAAGTGCTGGTGCAACGCGCGATCACCGACCGGGCCAATCAGTGGATCGATGAGACTCGTGCCAGCCTGAAGATCGACGTGATTGCCGATGGGAGTCAGCCGTGAGGGTTGCTCTCAAACGGCTGGTGGCAGCGGCGTTGATTTTCATTACCGTCGCCGTGTTGCTTGTGTTCACACTTCTGAAGTCGGGGTTCGCCGAGAAGTGGGTTCGCCGGGAAATCGTGAGCCGCATAGAGCAAGGGACCGGGGCGCGGGTCGAAATGGGCGCGTTCCACCTGAATGTCTGGCAGCTCAAGCTCGAAATCGATAATCTTACGGTGCACGGCCTCGAAAGCGCGGATATGCCTTCTCTGTTTCACGCCGACCGCGTAAATGTGGGAGTTCGTATTATTTCGCTGCTGGGCCGAAAGGTTGCGCTTGACGAGTTGATTATCGAGCGCCCGGAGGTTGCGGTCGAGATCGGCCAGGACGGGCGCAGCAATGTGCCTACTCCCCGCGCGCGGTCCACAACTCGTCCGTGGCGACAGACGTTGTTTAACCTTCGCGTCAGGCACTTGGAACTGAAGGACGGAACTGTTTCCTATAACAACCGGCGGGCACCTCTTAAAGTGGCCGGCGGTAATCTTGATTTCGTTCTGCACTACGATGCTCCGGCGACGGGGCCGGATTCTTACGCCGGCAACCTCGAGTGGCGAGACGTGACGCTAGCGGCTAGACGCGATGTGCCATTCCCGTTCGATTTTTCAGTGAAATTCCTGTTGCACCGCGATTCCTTCGAGGCTGACGAATTGATCGTCAAAGCCTTGCACTCGCAGTTGAATCTTCAGGCCGAACTGCCCAGCTTTGCGCGTGGTGATTGGAATCTTAAGTATCGCGGGCGGCTCGATCTGACGGACATTCGCCACATCTTTAGAAGTCCCCACACGCCCAGCGGCGATGTCGAATTCTCAGGACAGGCGCATTACGCGGCCGCTGGCTTGAATCGAAAAGGAGTTCCAGGCGCCGGATGGACGGCGAACGGGTACTACGAGAGCCGAGATATCCGCCTGCCGTATACCTACTTCCATGAAAGCGGAGTGCAGACCGACGGAAATTTCGAAGTGGCCAATGGACATCTGGTCGTCCCCAATCTCAGGGTGCACAACCTGGGGGGCACAACGTCGGGTCGCCTGGACATGGATTTCGCGGGGCTGGTGTTCCGCACCAAGACGCAAATGCGAGGAGTGAGCCTGCCGCGGCTCTTTGACGCACTGAATAATCCCAAGCTTCCAGTTCGATCCTTGCACTGGGATGGAGTGATGGAAGTCGATTCGGTGAACACGTGGCACGCCAATTTCAAGGATTTTCGCACTATCGGGGAAATGAGATGGTCACCACCAAGTGCGCAGGCCGCCGGAAAAATTCCCGCAACCGCTCGCGTGGAATTCGATTATCGCAGCGATCGGGAAACAGTTGTGATTCGCCAAAGTGAAATTTCCACTCCCACTGCAACCGTGGGTCTCGATGGAGTCCTTGCTGCGGATGATTCCACCCTCGAGGTACAGTTTCACTCGAGCGATCTTACTGTTTGGGATGACTTCATCGGCGCAATTCGAGGTCCCGAGGCAGGAGCCCACCGAATCGGCGGACAAGTAACGTGGAACGGGAGGATTCTGGGCCCATTGACGGGCTCAACCTTTGCCGGGCATCTGAGAGCCAGTGACGCGCGATATGACCAGCTCGCCTGGGATGAGTTGGACGGCGATATGGAGTACTCGCCGGACGGCTTCATATTGAAGAACACGATGATGCGCCGTGGCAGCGCCGCGGCCACCGTGAACCTTTCGCTACGGTTCGATGGCGACTGGAATTTCCTGCCCTCCAATTCCTGGACGCTGAATGCCCGCATCGAACATGCCTCTGCGAACGACGTGCAGGCTATTCTGAAAACTACATACCCTATCTCCGGCTCGCTCAGCGGACAAGTGACGGGTGGCGGGACGCGAGCCGCTCCGTTGCTCGACGCTACCATCATGGCCGAAGCCATTGACGCCAGCGGCTGGACCTTCAATCATTTCGAAGGCCAACTTCACTGGCAGCACGATGAAACACGCCTATCGCACGGAGAACTTGTGGGGGATTTCGGAACTTTTGCCGGAAACATACTTTACCGTCCGGAGACGCAGGAAGCCGAGTTCGATATCAGCGGGACCGCAATCTCGCTCGAAAAAGTCAAGAAGCTTCAATCCGTTTCGATGCCGATTCAAGGGCGGGCCGATTTCGCCCTTCGGGGTAAAGGGCCGCTCCGAAGTCCGGTTGCGCAGGGCGATTTCCACGTGAGGAACATGATGGTCGGAACGGAGGCACAGGGAGATTTTAGCGGCCAGCTCACGTCCGACGGAAAAACGGCTCATCTCACTCTTGCATCTGAACCTTCCGAATCGAGACTTCACGGCGAAGTTTCTATTGGCCTGTCAGGTGATCAGCCCGTTTCCGGGCGCCTCTCGATCGAACAGTTTGATCTTGATCCGTTTATCAGCGCTGGATTGCACGTTCATAAGTTGACCGGGCACAGCACGGCCGACGGCACATTCACGATTTCCGGAGCTTTGCAGCGTCCGGAAACGTTCGAAATGGATGCGGACATCTCGCGGATTTCTTTCGCTTACGAATTTGTCCAGCTTACCAACGATGGAGATATTCGCTTGGCCTATCGCCGCGACGCGATACGAGTTGAGCAGGCGCATTTTCACGGCCCTGATACCGATCTGCAGATTGGCGGGTTGGCGCGATTCAGTCCTAATAGCCGCCTGGACTTCACTTTGTCGGGAGGCGTGAATCTTCGGCTGCTCGGGGAGGTTCTCCCTGAGCTTGACGCTCAAGGACGGGCCGATGCCAATGTTTCCGTGCAGGGGTCCATCGCTCAGCCGATTGTGGTTGGAAGGGCCAAGCTGAAGGACGCCTCCGCGCATTACGCGGACTTCCCGGCGGGCTTGAGCCACGTCAATGGCGATATCGTCTTCAACAAAAGCAGCTTAACCTTCGAGCAGATAACGGCTCAATCGGGAGGGGGACACCTCACCCTGACCGGCAACGTGGCTTACGGCGACGGTCCGCTGCACTATCAACTGACAGTTGCGACGTCAACGGTTCGCATTCGTTATCCCACGGGTATGAGTTGGCTCGCCAGTGGAACCCTACAACTTTCCGGTACGAGCAGCGCGGCATTGCTCAGCGGGCGCATCGAGGTACAGCGTGTGTTATTCGCCCAGGGTATCGACATGGCCTCGTTTTTTTCGTCGGCATCTGACACAACTCCTGGCCCTAGCTCGTCTTCCCCTTTCCTGCAGAACCTCGCGTTCGATATCCAGGGGCAAACTACTCCCGGGGCGCGCATCGAATGGAGCGGAGCGCACGTCGAGATGGACGGCAACGTGCGCCTTCGCGGCACTTGGGATCGCCCTGTGCTCCTCGGGCACATACATCTTTTGGGCGGCGAGATGCCCTTCAGAGGAAATACATTTCAGCTAACGCGCGGCGACATAAATTTCTCCAACCCTTTTCGGCTGGATCCTGTGGTGAATATCGAGGCCACCACTACGATAAGCCAGTATCAGGTTACCATCGATTTTTCCGGCTCCGCCAGCCATTTGGTGATGAATTATCGATCCGATCCTCCTCTTCCGGATTCCGATGTTGTCGCGTTGCTGGCGCTCGGCAGCCCCGGTGAGGGAGCGGCGATCGGCTCGCAACCGGGCGCCTCGCAGAATTATGGCGCCACCGCGTTGCTCTCAGAAGCCATTTCCAGCGGCATCGGAAGTCGAATCGAGCACTTGTTTGGAATCAGTTCCTTTCGCGTGGACCCATTCGTAGCGGGTGCTGCCACGGAATCGAATGCCGCTGCCCGCGTCACAATTCAGGAGCAGGTCAGGCGCGATCTCACGATCACCTATTCAACCAATGCGACCACGTCGAACCAGTATCAGTTGATTCAGGTCGAGTACGCTTTTAATCGTGGGCTCTCCGTAGTCTTTCTCAGGGACATCAACGGAACCTACGGATTCGACATAAAGTGGGTAAAACACTTTAAGTGAGCTCGTCAGAAGAGAACTTATCCTGGAAGTGCGAATAAAAATTCCGGCGAAAGACGCACGTGCCACGGCATGGGTCGGTCGCGAAATCGCTGCCACTTTTCCTTGTACACCTCGGCCTGCAGATCCCCCGCGGAGGGACCGTCGTCCAAGTCCTGGGGCTTCCCGTCAAGCCGCAAATAGAGCGTCACACGGAAGGGTGTCTCCGACAACCGGACCATCCGGCAGGGAAAGATGTTTTCTTTCGCGGTTGCGCCGGAACTTTCTTCAAAATCGATGTGATGTGCTCGGATTCCGAGGTGCGCGGTCAAAGGCGGCAGCGGTCCCGCCAGGCGTAAGCGGCAACCCCAATCGACAGCTTCCACCGTATCTCCTGAAATCGCCCGAGCACGCGAAAGGTTTTTGCAGCCAGTGAGCCGTGCCACCTCTAAGCTCGGCGGGCGCCGGAAGATTTCCTCCTTGTCTCCCAATGCCGCGATGTGTCCGCGAGAAAGCACCAGCAGCTTCTCGCCGAGCCGATAGGCTTCTTCGATGTTGTGCGTCACAAGTAATGTCGGGCGTCTGTACGCCGCAAATGTCTCCTGAAGCTGCGCTTCGATTTGGCTTCGAAGATGAGTGTCGAGCGCCGAAAGAGGTTCATCTAGCAAGAGTGCATCCGGATCGATGGAAAGCGCCCGCGCCAACGCGGCACGCTGCTGCTCACCTCCCGAAATCTCGTGCGGATAGCGGTGTCGCACAGCCTCGGCATGTGTGCGCTGGAGCCAAGTGTTCACGCGGTGAGCGCGCTCGCCGCGGGGCATCCCATCGATGCCGAAGGCTATGTTTTCTCCAACGGTGCGATGCGGAAAGAGAGCGTAATTTTGGAACAGCATTCCGATACGCCGCTCTCGCGCCGGAACTCGCACGTCTCGATCGCTGTCGAACAGGGTGCGGCCCCCGAGCACGATGCGACCGCGATCGGGGCGTTCCAAGCCGGCGATACAGCGCAGAAGCATGGTCTTACCAGCGCCCGAGGGGCCGAGGATGCCGAGTGGCTCGCTTCCGGTGGCAAACGACACTTCCAGAGTGAAATCGCGGAGCTTCTTGGCGATTTCGACCTCGAGTGTCATGTTAACGCCGCGCCCATCGTGCGTGTCCTTGTGCGTGGGTCCAATAATAGAGCGCACCAAGCAGCGCAAATGAAATCAACAGATCAATCGAGCACCAGGCCACCGCCGTTCTCAGGTCGTCCGCCTCGACGGCAAAGTAGATAGCGATTGGAATTGTGGCTGTCCTTCCGGGAATATTGCCCGCCACCATAAGGGTCGCGCCGAATTCACCCAAAGCCCTGGCAAAGGACAGGATCGTCCCCGCCAAGATGCCAGGCCAAGAGAGCGGCAATGCAACCTCGCGGAAGACGCGCCACTCTGTGGCACCCAGCGTCCGTGCCGCTTCGAGACAGCGATGGTCCACTTGTTGCAGCGCCGCGCGCGAGGTCAGATACATCAACGGAAAGGAAACCACCGCCGCCGCAATCACCGTCGCGGGCCACGAGAACACTACTGTGGTCCCCAGCCATAGCAGCACTCTTCCGATAGGACCCTGCCGTCCGAACAACAGCAGCAGAAAGAAGCCGACCACTGTAGGTGGCAACACCAGAGGTAAAAGGAAAAGTCCATCGACGAGCGCCATCCCCAGGCCGGTTTGACGGTCGCGCCAAGCCGCGGCCACCACTCCCACCACTAGAGTGATCAGCGTTGCCACCAAGCTGGTTTCAAGCGAAATCCGCAACGGGGACCAGTCGGATAAGGCGGGCAGTGCCATTGGCAGAGGATTGTAACTGGACCACCCTATTTTTCAGTCATATTTCCGGGGCCGGCAAGTTCTGTGGCGAGCGAGATCGGTCCACGTCTTTTAGCCCGGAATCAAATGTGGCGATCGGCGAAAGCCAAGCGGCCTCATTGATGCGGTGGCGTCGCCGGTGGCGTTGTTTGCCCGGTCTCCGGTGGGAGGATTTGCTTGATTTCCGGGTACTCCCCGGACATTCCTCTTAGGATCGCCAAGGCGGCGGTCTGCTCGATTCGGACACCAGCCGCCTGTGACTCCTGGTCCACCGCCGGAAGATTTTTCACCACGCGCTGTCCAAGAGGTGACTCGTAGAATTGGATCAAGCCCTGAATATCTTCCGTTGAGAAGGCACTGGCATAGATCGGTACCATCGCATCCGTCACGCTGGATGCCGGAGCGGCTGACACGAACTTTTGATTGAATTCGTCCATAAATTTCGGCAAGGTGTCCGGCTTTAGCGCGCGGGCAAGGCCGGTGCGGACCTGATTGGTAATGTAGCTTTGGATGTTATCGCCGAGTTTCGACGTCTGCGTAAGGTCCATCAGGTGGCGAATGGCCGCCTCCTTGGCGGGATCGGGTTTTGGCGTTGCGGCAGCCCCCGGCTCAGGTCTTTCGGCTTGATCTGGCGCTGGCTCGCGCGGCGTGTGCGGAGCCGGAGTGCCTGGCTGATGCTGTACAGGTTTTTGTTGAGTACTTGGAACGGGTGTCTGGGCTCCAGCGGGACCCGCGATACAAAACGCGGCTGCAATCAAGGCGGTTCGAATCTTCATTTGAATATCTCCTGGGTTGCGTCCGGCTGCTCCCCCGCCGCCGCGAACTCTTTCACGCATCGTATCCAACGACAACTGGATATGCAATTTGGAAGGACGACCTTTCGGTGGCAGGTTCCGACTCGCCTGTGATAGCGTCGGCAAAGACCAAGGGACGTTGCGGCTTAAGATAGCAGCATCAAAGAGATCCGCAGCCCTAGCCTTTTTGAATTCGAAGAGAATCGTGAACGGCGAGCGCAAGATCGTGCAAGGCGATACAGCTGAGTTGGAAGCGGCGCGCCAGGACATGGTTGCTCGCCAGATTCGCGACAGGGGCATTCGCGACGAGCGTGTTCTGAATGCCATGCGAACCGTGCCACGGCATTTGTTCGTGCCCACCGAGCTCGTCTCCCGCGCGTACTCCGATGAGCCGCTGCCAATTGGCGATGGACAAACGATCTCGCAACCCTTCATGGTGGCAGCCATGGCGGAGGCTCTGTCTCTCGACGGACACGAGCGCGTGTTGGAAATCGGCGGCGGATCGGGTTATCAGGCAGCGGTGCTTTCTCAACTCGCCCGCGAGGTGGTTGCGATCGAGGCACGCCCGGCGCTAACTGCGGCCGCTAGGGATCGCATCGACCGGCTGGGATATCGCAATGTAGACCTGAAGGCCGGCGACGGCTCTGGAGGCTGGCCACCGTGCGCGCCGTACGAGGCGATCCTCGTGACCGCCGCCGCGCCCTCGGTGCCAGAGCCTCTGCTTGATCAGTTGGCTGAGGGAGGCAGGTTGGTGATTCCGGTAGGGCACGATGAGCATCAGGAATTGCTTCGCTTGGTAAAAAAGGATGGACGTATCAGCAGGCAGTCCCTCTATGCCTGCCGGTTCGTTCCGCTCGTTGGACGTTACGGCCAGCGTCAAGATACTCGGGAAGCCAACCGCGAATGAGCTCAGGCGACCCGCAACTTTCGATCATCGTTCCGGCCTATAACGAGGAAGCGCGCTTGGGACGCACGCTCTTTCGAATTCACGAATATTTCGGAAGAGACCCGCGACTCGCCAATGCGTTGGAGATTATCGTCGTCGACGACGGCTCGACGGATGGAACGGTGCGTATCGCCCAGGAATGGGCAAGGACAGCACCTGACAGCGGATTTCGACTTTTTTCGAACGAGAGGAATTGCGGCAAGGGATATAGCGTGAGGCGTGGCATGCTCGAAGCGCGCGGCCGTATCGCGCTTTTCACCGATGCTGATTTATCTGCGCCCATCGAGGAATCCGAGAAGCTCTTTGCCGCTCTTGCCACCGGCCAGGACATTGCGATCGGCTCACGCGCCATTGACCGTTCGCTGATCTCGGCTCATCAATCGATCTTTCGCGAGACTGCTGGGATCATCTTCAATTCATTTGTCAGGCTTTTTACCGGGCTGCAGCTCCACGACACGCAGTGTGGCTTTAAGGCGTTCGCGCGTGAGCCGTGTCGGGTCATCTTCGAGCAGCAGCGAATTGAGGGGTTCGGTTTCGATCCGGAAGTCCTTTTTCTAGCGGGACGTCATGGTTTGCGCACCGCCGAAGTGCCCGTTCGCTGGTCGCACGATCCGGCCACTAAAGTTCACGTGGTCCGGGACAGTCTTTTGATGTTTGGTGACCTGATTTACATCCGCTGGAACTGGCTGCTTGGTCGCTATCCGGTGAAGCGTTCGTAGTTCTTCTCATTACGCGATACGGAAGCGAAGCCACCGACCTTGCGTCAAGGGCTGCGAGACCGCGCGGTCGAGTCTAGCCCGTTACCAAGCACTTACTTTGTGTCACAAAGTACTTGACAGTATGCGTGCAGATGCTAGCCTGCGTTCATGATTCCCTTGGACTCGCGGCACCCTGGCGGCCACCCCGTGGCAATGGACGACCGCGCCCGCGACAATATCCGCTTCATCCGCGAAACGATGGAGCGTGCCGCTTCGTTCACGGCCGTACCTGGCTGGGGCGGCATCGCGATGGGAATTACTGCGGTGGGCGCCACGGCCATAGCATCGCTACAGAGATCGCCTACTGCATGGCTGATCACCTGGGGTTGTGAGGCGCTCGTGGCCGTTGCCATCGCCGTTTGGACCACCTGTTCAAAGGCGCGCGATGCAGGGACGGCGATCCTTTCCGGACCGGGCCGGCGATTTGTCTACAGCTTCGCACCACCGATTTTTGTGGGCGTTCTTCTGACGCTCGTGCTCGTGCGCGCTGGCTTGATAGGTTCCATTGCCGGTGTATGGCTTCTGCTCTATGGAACGGCCGTGGTTACGGGCGGCGTGCTTTCCATCCGCATCGTTCCGCTGATGGGTCTCTGCTTCATGGTTTTAGGCGCCGTGGCTCTCTTTTCTCCTTCCAGCTGGGACAACGCCTTTCTGGCTGCCGGTTTTGGCGGACTTCACATCATCTTTGGCGCGGTGATTGCGAGGAAATATGGCGGCTAAATCCGGAATGTTGCGCCTCCCGAAGGAGGAGAAGCCCAAGCGCAGCCCGCAGGGTGCTCTAAATGCGAAAGTGCCGGCTGTCAATCTCGATCGTTTGATTCACGAGCGCACCCGGTTGGCAATCGTCAGCGCTCTGGCGGTCAACGCGTCGCTGACCTTTAACGAGCTGAAGGATTTTCTTCGAATCACGGACGGAAACCTCAGCGTCCATGCGCGCAAATTGGAAGACGCTGGCTACGTCGGCTGCAACAAGTCATTTTCCGGCCGGATGCCCAAGACCGAGTACCGCCTGATGCATGCCGGCCGCAAAGCGCTCGAGAAGTACTTGGAACACCTGGAAGCTCTCATTCGCGCCACCCGGGAGGGGTAGAAAGGGTCATCAATTCGAGACCATGGGCAACAGCGCCGCCAAGCTTATTCCGGATCCGAAAATTCACGTCGCCATTCTGCTGGACGGCAACGGCCGCTGGGCAGCGTCGCGGGGGCTTCCCCGGGCGGAAGGCCACCGCGCAGGTGTGACTGCCGTGCGGCGCATCGTCCGCGCGGCCTTGTCGCTCGGCATCGGCACTCTTACCCTCTATGCTTTCTCCTCGCACAACTGGGAGCGTCCGTCCGGCGAGGTAACTTCACTGCTTGGCTTGCTCGAGGACTACCTTCGAACGGAAGCTCATGAATGCGCGGCGCAGGGGATCCGGCTGCGCGTAATCGGTCGGCGTGATCGCATTCCCATCACCCTTGTGGATGCGATCGAAGCGGCTGAGCGTCTCACTTCGGCTGGTCGGGCGCTGGAACTGCGTATTGCGCTCGATTATTCTTCGCGGGAAGCGATCCTTCGCGCGTCCTGCTGGATGATGTCCAGCCTGGAAGTCTCCGATCGGGAATTCGCACGCCGGCTCGGACAAGTAACACATGGCGGCAGTGCGGCGCCGGATGTGGATCTTCTGATTCGTACCGGCGGCGAGCGGCGTCTGAGCGACTTCATGCTGTGGGAATGCGCCTACGCGGAACTGCTCTTTACACCCAGAATGTGGCCGGAGTTTGACGCCGCTGACCTTGAAGCCGCCGTCGAAGATTTCCTCGGTCGGGAACGCCGCTTTGGTCGACTGCCCGAAGCTGCCGCCAGCTAGTTTTGGCCTTTCGCTGTTCTGATCGGAAACTGCTGGATCGCGGGCGAAATTGATCCATACGTCCGCTAGGTCGATTTCCTCTCCGCAGCTGCGGGGCTATACATCAGTCCCGAGCTATCGGTTTTCACCCACCAGTTCAAACGCCTTCCGAATCACACGGCCGGCGATTTCCGTGAGCGAGTATTTCTCGAGTTCGTGGGGAGCGGCCCATGCAACCTCGCTTACATCACTTCCCGCCCGTGCGATGCCTCGCGCCGCCTCGCACAAGTAGTCGAGGACGACGAAGTGGTACCGCGCTTTTCCGGAGGGGTCGCGGTCGATCCTTTCGAAAACCTCAATCAGAGTTCGCACTCGTACGTCCATCCCAGTTTCCTCCGCGAGTTCACGTTGTACTCCTTCGATCAGCGTCTCGCCAACTTCAAGAGTTCCGCCGGGAATCGACCATTGACCTTGAAGAGGCGGGGCGCCGCGCCTCACAAGTAAAACGCGGCCATCCGAAATTACCACCCCGCCGACGCCAATTATCGGGCGCTCGGGATATTCGCGACGCTCAGGCATACCCTTTTACGCGAACCTCAGGGAAAAGCTTGACACGGGCGTTATATAATACGCTGTCCAGCGAACGTCCTCAGGAGGAAAGAGTTCCGTGACAAAATGCCCTGAATGCGATGCTGAAATTGACTTGGACGAAGACGAAGTCGAGGAAGGCGAAATCGTAGGCTGTCCGGAATGCGACGTCGAACTCGAAGTCACGCAAACCCACCCCGTCCATCTCATCGTTCTCTCCGAAGACGAAGAGGAGGAGGAAGAGGACGAAGATGATGAAGCGAAGGATGATGACGACGACGAAGAGCCGGAAAGCGACGAGGAAGAAGACGAGTGAATCTCTACAACTCTGCCGTCTGCAAGTGCAGTTCGGGAGCCAGATGAAAAGATTACGCCTCGGTGCTGGCTTGGCGCCACGGGAATCAGCATGGGTTTTCAACGGCCTCGATTTACACCGTGGCGGTTGGGGGAAAATTTGACCAGTCGAACCTTCCGCAGCCTAGCTCTCCTGCTTGCACTAACAACTTTCGCTATTTCTCCCGTGGGCGCCCGGAACCAAGATGGGAAAGGCGAGGCGGCATTACGTACGATCCACGGTACTGTGGTGGATAAAAGTGAGAACCCGGTTCCATCAAGCGTCGTCTATTTGCTAAATGTGAAGACACAAGCGGTGAAAACCTACATTGCCGACGACGCCGGCGCTTATCGCTTCAGCGGCCTGGATCCCAATGTGGACTACGAAGTTCACGCCGAGCACAACGACATGACCTCGTCGAACCGCACCGTTTCCAGCTTCGATTCCCGGCACGATATCGATGTAACTCTCAAGCTCTCCCGCGAGAAACGGCCTCACTAGAGATTCGCCCATCAACGTGAGCGCACTGGGATTTTCTAAGGCAGGCTGAAAACCGATATGGCGTTACCCGCTGCCGCTTCCACGTACTGCTTGCCATCCACAGCGTAGGTGATGGGGTTCGCGCGGACCGAATTCCCGAGTTGTATGTTCCACAGCGGTTTGCCATCGTTTGCATCCAGCGCAAAGAAATTGCCTTGGCTGTCTGCGCAGAATACAAGCCCCCCTGCGGTGGCCAGCGTTCCGGTCCAGGAATCTCCCACCATCTTGAACTGCCACTTTATTTTTCCTGTCGTGCTTTCAAGCGCCTTGATCGCGCTATACGCGTCGTCGCCGTAGACCACGCGCTGCCCGCCGCCTCCGCCGATGTCCAGGGGGTTCGCAGGTTCCATTGTCGGATGGCCCTTAAAATAATAGGCACCTTGTTCGCGCGTATCCACGTACACGAGCCCGGTCAGCGGACTGTACGATGAACTGGTCCAGTTAACCGAACCGGTGATGCTGGGATAAATGAGGTTTCCTTGGGTGGTCGGGTCGATATTCGGCAT
>DATDMO010000158.1:0-4192 GCA_036518755.1 Candidatus Acidiferrales bacterium
GAAATGGTGATCGATAAAATTCCCGGCGGCCCGGAAAAGTTCAACCAGTGGCTCATCAACGGAAAGCAGTATCCGCACGAAAACGAATTCATGCTGCAGCGCGGCCTCCGCTATCGCCTCGTCTTCCGCAACCAAACCGACGATGCTCACCCGCTTCACCTGCATCGCCACCGTTTCGAAATTGCCGACATCAACGGTAAGAAAACATCAGGGATTATCAAAGATACGGTAATCGTCCCCTATTACGGCCGCGCCACCGTTGACTTCACCGCCGATCAGCCCGGCCTCACCCTCTTCCACTGCCACATCCAGCAGCACATGGACTACGGCTTCAAAGCCCTCTTCCGCTACTCCTAACTCACATGCAGCGCCACCCTTTCGCCGTCACTCTGAGCGGAGTGCGCCGACACTTTCTCTTGCGTTCGCGCTTTCGGCGAACGTCGGCGCACGCAGTCGAAGAACCTCTCTTGGATATAGCCACTCTGCCAACGGCTGGGCCGACCTCCGTAGCGTAACCCCTTCAGAGTGGCCTCTACATGACCGCAGCATCGGGGGGTGTCTTGGCGGTGCGTCCTTGGTGACAGCGCCGGAGGCGCGACTGTAGCTAGCCCGGCACGAAGCGAAGCGGAGTGCGAAAGGGACGATTGAACATGCTTTGTCGCCTTGCGCCACCTCTGAGTAAGGGTCGGACTATGAAACGCATAGCTGTGATTCTTGCTCTGCTCGCAGCAGGCAGCATGGCCTCGGCCAAGCGCCTGTTTCACGCTCGCGTTGCCGACGTTCGGGCGCCAGGCCGCTGAAGAGCCTCAATGAACTTGTCCGAGCGGGAAACCCAGCCGAACAACGCTTGGATCACAAGGAGCGACGCCTCATGGTTGCTTCTCGCGGAATCATTGCCGACATTCCCGATCGGCTCGGCCATGCAGTCTTCGAGGAGCAAGCAGCGATAATCTCGGAACATCGCGTCCCTGACGGTAGATTCCACGCACACGCTGGTAGTGCATCCGGTGATCACGAGATAGCGGGTATTTGATGTCTTGAGGATGTTGTCCAATCCAGTTTGGTAAAAGCCGCTAAAGCGAGTCTTGTAAAGGATAATGTCCCCGGGTCGAGGCTTGAGCCCTTCTACAATCTCCGTGTTCCACGTGTCTCGAATCAGTATCCGACTTTCGGTTCCATCGGGGGCGCGCATCGGGTGGCCATATTGCAGGCGCGAAGTCTTCAGCCGGTTTGGAGAATCCGCAGGACCGGCATCGGAAAGATCCGGGCGAAAGCCCATCTTCAGATAAATGATCTTCATGCCCGCACGGCGCGCCAATTCAAGGACT
This sequence comes from Candidatus Acidiferrales bacterium, assembly GCA_036518755.1. Classification (GTDB taxonomy): domain Bacteria; phylum Acidobacteriota; class Terriglobia; order Acidiferrales; family UBA7541; genus Palsa-295. Next base: position 1,329 of record DATDMO010000158.1, read on the forward strand.
TTTGAAATAGGCTCAACAACCTTTTGGATGGGAGCGATGTCGACCCCCGCGCGGTCGAACATTCCGCCCTTGCTTCCGAAGTCGTTCTGCATATCGACGACGATCACTGCAGTCCGCGATGTGTCGATCGTAATCGGCTCAGGCAAGGCTTCGATGGTTGCTTCCCCCACCAGGCTTAGTTCTGACATGCCTTTACCTCCTTCATCTTCTCCCTTGTGACGATGCTCGAGAGGTGAGAGCGACTCTACATCAAATGGAACGAAGTCTCATAGCTGGGTCACGATGCGCTCGGGTTGCAGTTCGAACCTACTTTCTGGGGCTGCCGCTGACGGGCAGTCCAGAAATCACGCTTCACCCGTAGCCGAGTTCTTGCACGACCTCCAAGTAAAGGGTACGCTCGCGCTTTCGTCTTATTGAAATAGCGGGGAGGGTCCATGAAGCGAATAGCTGTGATTCTTGCTTTTCTGGCTGTAGGCGCGGCGGCATGGGCTCAGGCGCCTGCTCAGACGCCTCCACGGACCCCCAGATTTGCCCCGACCGTCCATTCTCCCGAAGTGGACGCGGATGGCCGCGTGACGTTTCGCTATCGCGCGCCGAACGCTAAGGAAGTGATCGTGCTTCGCGACGGCGGAGAGCCGCTGCCGATGAAGATGGACGACCAAGGCGTATGGACGGCAACCACCGATCCCCTCGCGCCGGATTTTTATCCGTATAGCTTCCTCGTGGATGGCGCGGCGACGCCCGATCCCGCTAATTCGTTTCTGAAGCCAATGTACAAAATGGCCTTGGGACAGAGCGTCGTCCACGTGCCCGGCCCGGCGTCGCTCAGTTGGGAATGGAGCGACGTTCCGCACGGGACGATCACAAATCATTTCTATAAATCGGGCATCATCGGCGATGATCGAAATTTTTATGTGTACACGCCCCCCGGCTACGACCCGCATCGCAAGCAGCCGTATCCGGTCCTCTACCTCCTTCATGGATTCAGCGACGATGCCAGCGCCTGGACGACGATAGGCCGCGCGAATGTGATCCTCGACAACCTGATTGCCCAGGGCAAAGCGAAACCCATGCTGATTGTGAATACTCTGGGATATGGCGCGCCGGAAATCATCAACGGCGGATTCAATTTCAATCCCGCCTTGGCAAAGATCAACAACGACAAATTCGTTGCCGCCCTTCTTGCGGAAGTGATTCCTCAGGTCGAAAAGGAATACCACGTTTCGAGAAACGCCGACGGTCGCGCAATCGCTGGCCTTTCGATGGGCGGCGGCGAATCGCTCTCGGCCGGACTCAATCATCCGGACAAATTCGCATGGGTTGGCGGCTTCAGCAGCGCCGTCATGCTGGCAGGTTCCGACGTTTCGACGGCATTCCCTGCCGTGGACGCCAAAATCAACTCCCAATTGCGGCTGCTATGGATCGCCTGCGGCACCGAAGATCAGCTCATCAAGCCGAACCGGCAATTTGAGGATTGGCTGACATCGAAAGGCGTGCGGTTCACGCGAATCGAAACACCGGGCGCGCATACGTGGATGGTGTGGCGCCGAAATTTGACCGAATTCGCTCCTCTGCTGTTTCAACCTCAGGCCAAGTAAACGATGAAGCGCAGCGTCCAAATCGTGTGTCTGGCGGCCCTGATCCTGCTAGCTGCCGCATGCGCGCAGGTTCAGTCCTCCGCGCAATCGGATTCCGATGCCCGCGCGGACGCGATCCTCGCCAAAATGAGCCTGGAACAGAAGATTGATTTGATAGGCGGCACGGACGGATTTTTTATTCGCGCGATGCCCGAGTTCGGAGTTCCGGCCCTGCGCATGGCCGATGGGCCTATGGGCGTACGCAATTTCGGCCCCGCCACGGCAATGGCCGCCGGAATCAATCTTGCCGCTACTTGGGATCCGGCTCTCGCCGAACGCGTAGGAACGCAGATTGGGCGCGACGCTCGCGCGAAAGGGGTTAATTTTCTCCTTGGTCCGGGCCTCAACATCTACCGCTCTCCGCTGAATGGCCGCAACTTCGAGTACTTCGGCGAAGACCCTTTTCTCGCATCGCGCATCGCCGTCGGCTACATCAATGGCGTGCAGAGCCAGGGCGTCAGCGCCACAGCCAAACACTTCATGGCCAACAACTCCGAATTCGATCGTCACAACACGGACTCGATTATCGACGATCGCACGATGAGAGAGATTTACCTCCCCGTTTTCGAAGCTGCCGTTAAAGAAGCGCACGTGGGCGCTGTGATGGATTCCTATAATTTCGTAAACGGCGTACACCTGACTCAAAACGAAGTCCTCAACACCGAGATCCTCAAAAAAGAATGGGGCTTTCAGGGCGTGTTGATGTCCGACTGGGGTGCAACCTACGATGGCGTTGCGGCGGCCAAAAGCGGGCTTGATCTGGAAATGCCAAGCGGCGCATTCATGAATCGCACCACCCTAATTCCCGCCGTGCGTGATGGGAAAGTGCCTCTTGCCGTGATCGACGACAAAGTACGCCGCATTCTTAGGCTCGCCGTGAAATCGCACTGGCTCGATAGGGATCAGACCGATCTGACCATTCCGCGTTACAACGTGGAAGGCCGCCGCGTCGCCTTGGAAGCGGCAGAAGAAGGCATGGTCCTGCTGAAAAACAGCGGAAACGTCTTGCCTTTGGATAAGCACACGATCAAATCAGTCGCCGTAATCGGGCCGGATGCATATCCCGCGGTACCAGTCGGAGGCGGCAGCGCCGGCGTGCGGCCATTCGCAGCCGTCAGCTTCCTCGAAGGCATTGCCAACGAACTTGGTCCCTCGGTGCTCACGTATTATCGCCGTGGAATTCCGGACTTGAGTGAATTGGCAGAAGACACGAGATTTTCCACAAAC
>DATDMO010000159.1:0-3209 GCA_036518755.1 Candidatus Acidiferrales bacterium
CGTGGAAGCGAGCGTCTTTCCCGTGACTGACGATTTAGTGGCGACCGATAGTTTGAGCCCGCTGATACCTGGAAGGCTAGACCACGGCCCCGTCCAGGCAACCACCACGAGAATGAGCACGATGTAGGGCAGCCACGCGGAAAATGCTTCGCGCGCGGAAACTGGCTCCGAGCCGCTTGAGATAGCAGCCGCGGGCGCCAAGGGTGCTCCGCCAAAGCCGCGAATCGTTTTCGGCCGCCAAATCTTCACGAATAGGAATAGCAGCCAGAAAGAAACGAGCGAGCCGCTAATGTCGGGAAGATACGGACCTAGATAGTGCGCCACCGGCCACTGCCCGGCGATGTAGGAAAGCGAGCCGACAATCGCCAGCGGCCACGCTTCCACAACTCCGTCCCATCCGCTCACCAGATAGATCAGCACCCACGGCGGCAGCAAAGCGAGTATCGCGACCACATTGCCGATCGATGCGGAAAGGGCCATGAGCGGCAGACCTGTGACCGCCGCGAGGCCGATGATGGGAACGCCGAGCGCTCCGTAGGAAACTGGCGCATTATTGGCCAGCGCCGCCACTCGGATTGCCTCGAGATCGGCGATTCCGAGTCCCACCAAAATGGGCACCACCACAGCCCATGGATAGCCGAATCCAACCAGCCCTTCTAACAGGGCGCCGAAAGCCCAGGCAAGCATGATGGTCTGGATTCGAATGTCGGCTGTCGCGTGATGAACCATCCAGTTCTTGAATCGGTCAAAAGCTCCCGTGAAAACGAGCGTGTTAAAGATAATCAGCGCCCAGAATGTAATCCAATCGATTGACCAAATTCCCGTCAGTCCGCCGAACAGATAGGATTTCAGCGTGTTCGCGAGCGGGGCGTGCCACACGAGAACTCCGGCAGGCACCGTGATCAGTCCTGCGAAGATCGTGGCGAGCCATGCAGTGACCCGGAAAACGGTAAGCATGAAGATCAACGCAATCAGCGGGGTCAATGCAGCCAGGATCGTCAGCCAGAGATGGCCGGTCGGATTGAGACTTTGCTCAAACATCGCGGCTCGGCTCCCGGTCGGCGTTAGGGGTTAGTGGCGAGCGAATTTGCAGCGCCATATATACCCTAAGTTCGGCGAATTGTTCGGCAGAATATGCCCAAGATTTGTTACCATGAACTCAGCCGCTCACTACCGCGGCCAATCCACTTTGGAGGCGCCTGTGCCTGTCGTTTCTTATCGCCGGGGTGAGCCTGCCTCCGAGCCACTCGCCTAAGCTGCGGTTCGGATCTCGTAGCCTCTCCCTTCGCCCCTGACACTTGCCTATTGGTGTGTTCACAAGCAACAGCCGGGCGCGCTTGCGTCCGCACGAGTCAGGAGACGCCAAATGTTTCGATTGCAGGACTTGGGTTGGGACCTGTTTTTCGCAAATCAACAGACCGAAGAAGAGGTGAGGAGCTTTATCCCCGCGCGCGTCGCTGAGGAAAATCGCGGTTTCTACCGTCTGTATTCTGAACGTGACGAGCTGTGGACAAAGCTTCCCGGGAAAGTTCGCCACAATTCGCTCAACCGGGCGGGACTTCCCGCGGTAGGAGACTGGGTGCTGGCGTGCAAGCGCGTTAACGAGCGCTGCGCCACGATACAGCGCGTGCTCAACCGGCGAAATAAGTTCTCTCGCAAGACGCCAGGCAAGAAGACAGAAGAGCAGATCATCGCCGCCAATATCGATACGATCTTGCTCGTCAGTTCGCTCAATCGCGAATTCAACGTGCGCCGCATCGAGCGTTATCTAACGTTGGTCTGGGAGAGTGGCGCGCGGCCGATCATCGTCTTGAACAAAGCCGACGCATGTGAGGACATAGAATCGTTTCGTTCCCATGCAGAATCGGCTGGTCTAGGCGTCGCGATCCTCGTGACCAGCGCTGCGCGCGGCGACGGCATAACCGACCTGAAACGAATCATCTCGGTCGGAGGCACGACCGCCCTTCTCGGGTCTTCCGGCGTGGGCAAATCAACGCTGATCAACGCCCTGCTCGGTGAAGATCGCCAGCATACTGGGGAAGTGCGCGAGAGCGGCGACCGCGGGCGCCACACGACAACGTCCCGGCAGCTCATCGTCGTGCCCGGAGGCGGCGTGTTAATCGATACCCCCGGCATGCGCGAACTGCAATTGTGGGATAGCGGTGCTGGACTGGAACACGCATTCGCCGATGTGCGGGAACTCTCCACGCAATGTAAGTTCCGCGACTGCCGCCATCTATCGGAGCCCGGCTGTGCCGTGCGCGAGGCAGCGGAAAGCGGCACACTCGACGCGGAGCGTTTGACGAGTTACCACAAACTCGAAAGGGAAGAGCAGTTTCTGGCCGCCAAGCAAGACGACGCCCTACGCGCCAATCGGACCAAAGCCCTGAGACGCCTGATGAAGGAGCAGAAAAGACTTTACCGCGACCGAGGCAGGTAAGGGCGCAGCGTGCTGCGCCCTTACCGTGAAACAGCCTTCAAAGCTTCGCTGTAACCTTCTTCACTTCGGTATCGCGGATTGCGGAGAGCGGTTTACATTGTTTGCGCTTGTAGAAACTCTCCGGGTAGACGGCTTATTCTCGAAGAGGAAGGCGCCAGAGCGCGATGAATCGAGGCCGACTTCCGATCCTTTCGCTCCGGCAGATCGGTAGCTTTCATTCGCTCGATGCGGATACCGAGAGTGCGCTCCAGAGCGAGCAATTCCCCTCGCTGATCCGCTCCGAAAAGAGTGGAGGCAAGGCCCTGTGCGCCTGCGCGGCCGGTCCGACCGACACGGTGGATGAAATTCTCGGCCAACTCGGGGAGATCGTAGTTGATCACGTGCGCGATATCCTGGACATGAATGCCGCGCGACGCGACATCCGTGGCGACCAGAATTCTGTGCCGGCCTTGCTGAAAGCCCGCCAGCGCTGCGTTTCGCTGTGATTGCGAGCGGTCTCCGTGGATCGCGGCCGCGGAGAAACCTTCGCGGCTCAGACTCTGAGCAAGGCGCTCTGCCCCGCGCTTGGTGCGAGTGAAGATCAGGCAACGCCCAGATTCCTTGGCGAGTAAGCGTTCGAGGAATTCCAGTTTGCGATCAAAGGGAACTTCAAATGCTTGCACCCGCACATTTTCGGAGGGTTTTAGCGTCGAGCCAAGTGCCACGCGCACCGGTTGGCGCATGTAATCGTGAACGAGATGGGCCACGGATGCTTCGAGCGTCGCGGAGA
>DATDMO010000160.1:0-2990 GCA_036518755.1 Candidatus Acidiferrales bacterium
AGTTGGGCAAGAGCTCGCTCGATGGCGCGCGTATCGTAGGACACCACGAGGCCGGCGCTCCCGACAAATGGCGCCACTCCGCACTGGTCCGTGACAATCACCGGCGTGCCGCAAGCAGCCGATTCGCCCGCCGTATTGCCAAAATTTTCGTTTTGAGAGGGAAGCACGAAAACGTCGGCATCGCGATAAGCCTGCCATTTCGTTGTTTCGTAAAGCGGCCCGACGAAACGAACACTCTCGCCCAGATTCAGCTCTTGGGCCATCGTCTTCAGTCGAGCAAGGAAGCCGTCGCCTTCGGCCGGTCCGGCTATCACCAACACGCTATTTTGGTTGCCAGGATTTCCATGCCATCGCGAAAACGCTTCAAGCAGCAAGTCCGGGCTCTTTTTTGATACCACACGTCCCAGGAAAAGTACCACGCGCGCATCTTCGCGTATGCCCCAGATGCGGCGGAGCTCGCCCCGGTTCGGAAGTCTTTCGGGTAACTCGATCCCGTTGCGGCGCACGAAGATTCGCGAAGCAGCCACGCCTGCTTCAATCAGCTCTTGGCGCTCCTGCTCGGACGTGGCGATCAAGAAGCGCGCGCCGGCCGCCAGAGCATTACCGAACACGCGATGATAGAGCCGCTTCAGTGCAATGTTGCGAACGATCGGACGGAACATCCCCATCGGCTCAAGCACATATGGGACGCCTCGTCGTCGGCAGAAGAAACTCGCAGCCGGACCCAGCCAATCGTACAGTCCATAGATTTGCGCCACGTCGAAGCGATTCATCGACTCGCGGCAAAATCCGACGATGCGCGGATTCAGCGTGACGGCGCGGTAGTGGCCCGCCGTCGAAAGGTAGATCACCTCAACGCCATCTTGTTCCGAGCGCCAGCCCCATTTGCAGGTTTCGAACTCAACGCCCGCTCCTCGATAGTTGCGAACTCCTAGATCAGCGGTAAGAACGGTCACGCGATGGCCCCTTTTTGCCAAACCTCGCGCGAGCGCGCCGACCTTCGCCACGGGTCCGCCCTTGTCCTGGAAAGGGTAGTAGGCCTGAACCACCTTGAGGATACGCACGCCGGATTCGCTTTCACCCCATGAAATCACATCGAATGGGCGGGATTCTAGTAGATGCTTTCAGAATACTACGCGCCTTTTGACGAAGCCAAGTTCTCCCCCGCGAGCGTGCAATCGGTCAGGATGTGTCCGAGCTCATCCCGAAAAGTGCTGAACTGGAATTTTTGGCGGACGATTTCCGCGCCGCGCCGGCCCAATTCCCAGCGAAGCGCCTCATCTCGCAGCAGGCGGTCGAGCGCCTGAGCGAGACGCTCCGGGTCGTTGGCCGGAACGAGCAATCCATTCACGCCGTCCTCAATCACGTCGACGCTTCCGCCGGCCGCGGCGCCCACCACAGCCTTGGAAAACGCCATCGCTTCCAAAAATACCAGCCCGAAGCCTTCCGCTGTGCTCGGCAAAGCGAACAAATCGGCTCGCGCATAGCACGCGGCAATTTCCTCGCGAGAAAGATTCTCAAAGAAGTGTGTGACGCCGGAAACGCCGAGGCTGCCCGCAAGAGCGCGCAGTCGAGGTAGATCGTCGCCCGAGCCCACCGCCACCAAATGCAAATCCGGATGAGTCTCGCGCAATCGGGTAATGGCTCCGATCAGCAGATCAACGCCCTTGTACCGCTCCGATGCGGCCCAGCGTCCAACGGTCAGCACGATCCGGCCCTGCGGGAAGTCAGGCATCTCCGGTAGCTTGCCTTGATCGTCCGCCATCGCAAGAAAGCTCGGACTCAAGCACCAAGGCAGCTTGCGAATCTTCTCTTGGGGAACGCCCTGTGCGGCGATCAGCTTGCGAATCGTGTCGTTGCTCGGTGCCAGGACCAAATTCGCAGCCGCCAGTGCCCGGCGTCGCAAGCGCGGAAGGGGTTTCCACACTTCAACGCCATGGCATATCACGATGGTTTTCATCGAACGGACTGTCCGCTGAATCCACCGCGCGGGCAGCGCCAGATTCGGGTGCAGCGCCACGATGGCGCCCGCCGCCGCATCTCTTCCAGCGCGCGCATCAGCCATTCCCGATAGAACGAATCGCATTTTTGCGCGCCCGAAGCCGCGAACGTCAATCTCCCGTTCGCCCACGCGCAGCAAATTCTTACCCGGGGAATCATTGAGGCTCAAAAAATCCGCGCGCCAATCATGCTTGCGGGCGATTTCATCGAGTGCCGCGGCAGTCAGCCTTCCAGCCTCTTGAATCCCGCCGACTCCAATCAAGTCGGGAAACAGCCCGATGATTCGGCCCTTCGCGGTTAGAGTGAATTTTCCCACGCTCGCAAGGATACGGGAAATGACTACTTCATTGTTCGCTTGGCCCTTGAGGTACGGCCTTTCTTTCGACGCATGCTCTCTTCAAATATCGCCGCCAGTTGTTGGCCGTTACGCTCCCAGGTAAACTCGCGCGCCTTCGCGGCCGCATTTTGGCCAAGCTGTTCGCGAAAGGCCCGGTCTTCGCACAGCCGGCGAATCATTACTGCCAGGGACGCGGCGTCTGTTGGATCGTCAAGGATCAGCCCGTTCACGCCGTCGGTAATAATCTCAGCCGTCCCACACGAAGCGGAAAGAATCGCGGGGACGCCGCAAGCCATGGCCTCGACGGGCGGCAACGGACCGGTGTCCTCAAGCGAAGGCCCGGCGTACACATCGGCAGCGGCATAATAGAACTCTACGTCCTTTCGCGGCGGCAGGAATCGCACACGCTCATTTAAGCTTCTCTCGTTCACCATTGGCAGGAATGGTTGCGGGTCTTCCTCTCCCACAAGCAGCAAATCCACCGGCAGATCGCGCAGTTTCGTCATCGCATCCAGCAGAACGCGAATGCCCTTCTGCCGCCAGTCGTTGCCCACCATAAGAGCGGCGATCCGGTCACCGGGCAGTTCCAACTGCGTTCTCGCTTCCCCGCGCAATGCTGCGCGCCGGTCTGGATTAAAGGAACTATGGTCAA
>DATDMO010000161.1:0-6111 GCA_036518755.1 Candidatus Acidiferrales bacterium
TCAAGAAGATCTCCTGTCTCCAGTCCGCATTAAGGTCATCGGTGTGGGAGGAGCGGGATGCAACGCCGTCAACACGATGATTGCGTCTGGTTTGGCCCGCGTCGATTTGATCGCCGCGAACACCGATCTGCAGGCGCTGAAGCTTTCGCAGTCGCCGGTGAAACTTCAACTTGGTGCAAAGCTGACCAAGGGACTGGGCGCCGGCGCCAATCCCGAGGTGGGCCGCAAAGCCGCGCTTGAGGACACCGAGAAAATTCTGGAAGCGCTCGACGGCGCGGACATGGTCTTCGTCACATCCGGCCTTGGCGGCGGCACCGGCAGCGGCGCGGCGCCTGTGGTCGCGAATCTGGCGAGTGAGCTCGGCGCGCTCACTGTGGCGGTTGTCACCAAGCCGTTTGCCTTCGAAGGCAAGCGCCGCATGCAGCAGGCTGAACAAGCGCTCGCCGAACTCATCGGCTGCGTCGATACCGTCATCGTGATTCCCAACGAGCGGCTGATGGAATATGTCGAGCATGGGACCAGTTTCTTCGAAGCGTTTCGCATCGCCGACGATATTCTGCGCCAGGCTGTCCAAGGCATCTCGGACATCATCACGATTCCGGGGATCATCAATCGCGACTTTGCCGACGTCAAAACAATCATGTCCGGCCAAGGCTACGCGGTGATGGGCACTGCGGTTGCCACGGGGTCAAACCGCGCCATCGATGCCGCGAACCGCGCGATCAACAGCCCATTGCTCGAAGACAATTGCATTAACGGCGCGCAGGGAATCCTCATCAACGTCACAGGCTCATCCACTCTCTCGCTCCACGAAATTCACGAGGCTTCCTCCATCATTCAAAAGGCTGCGCACGAAAATGCCAACATCATCTTTGGCGCGGTGCAGGACGACGCCATGAAGGAGTCCGTGAAGATCACCGTAATAGCAGCTGGCTTCCGCGAAATCGCAGGCAAGAAGCCTCACGTGCGCCCGTCGTACCTGCCGAAGACATGGAAGGCCGGGCGTGAGCAGCCCAGCGTTCACGTGGCTCCCGAGCAAACCAATGTTGTTCAGCAGGTCGCGAGAAACGTCAGCGAGGTGATTCACGAAATTCCCGCCGACGATCTCGACGTGCCCACGTTCCTCCGGCGCCAGGCCCAAAAAGCTTAGCGCAAGAGAATTGTGCAAGGGGTCGCAATCCGGATTCGGCGGGGAGTCATCCAGGAGTTAGTGCGCCTCGCACAGCTGGAGCCTGCACGCGAGTGCTGCGGCTTGTTGGGAGGAAGCAGAGGCGTGATCGCGCGCATTTTCCGGGCCACGAACGTCGCTGGCAACCTTGCGACCACCTACGAAATAGCGCCGCAGGAATTATTCAGCTTGGTGAGCGAAATTCGCGCTGCCGGCCTCGAGTTGATGGGGATTTATCATTCTCATCCCAACGGAAAGAATGAGCCCTCGCCGCGCGACGTCGAGCTTGCCTACTATCCTGATACCGCTTACCTCATCCTTTCGCCCCTGCCCAACGCGGCGCAGCCCGTCCGCGCATTCTCGATTCGAGATGGCCGTGCGACCGAACTCGATCTAGAAATCGTATAGCCGCCAAGTCAGGCCGCACGCGTGCCTACTTGCTGTAGAGTCTGAAGGTACCGGACGACGTCGCTCCTCGAAAGCATTCCAACGAGTTCGTTTCCTCTCATCACCGGCATTTGATTGATCCCGTCCCGCCCCATCTTTTCGAGTGCTGTCCACAATTCGGCACTGGCGTCGATCCGGCTCAACTTCTCGATTGGGGTCATGGCTTGGGCTGCGGTCGTCGTAGTCCAGGACGAGCGCGGAACTTCCTTCACGTTGTGTAGGGTGAGCAGTCCCGCCTCGTGGCCGTCTTGGTCCACAAGAAAGCAGCGCTGGCCGTGTGAAAGAATCTGCTGATCCACCAGGTCCTGCAACGGAATATTCCCCGGTACGTGAGTACACAACTCACCCATCGCTTCCGAGACTCTGTGGCCCACCAGAAGCCCCTGCACCATCTGCTGCTGCACTTGCGCTCCAGCCGCACTTTCCAGAAACCAGCCGATGAAGGCGATCCAAAGCCCATCGGCCACTCTTCCCGTGAGTATTTGCCATACTCCCCAAACGATAAAAAGAAAGCCAAAGAACCGCCCGGTGCTTGCGGCGATCACCGTGGCGCGACGGAAATTCTTGGTCACACCCCACACGATGGCCCGAAAGACGCGGCCCCCATCGAGCGGAAATCCCGGTATCAGGTTGAAGAGCCCCAGCAGGCCGTTAATGAGCGCAAGATACTTGGCCACCGCTAGGGCCGGCGCGAAATTCGCGAGCGATCCTTCGAGCAGGAAAAAGATCGCCGCCAAGGCGAAACTAGTTACAGGCCCGGCAATCGCAATCAAGAACTCGGCCGCGGCACTCGGAGGTTCGCCCGCGAGCTGCGAGACGCCGCCAAAAATGAAGAGCGTGATCCGATGAATAGGAATCTTGTAACGAAGGGCAACCCAAGAGTGAGCCAGTTCGTGCACAAGGATGCTGGCGAAAAACAGCACGGCGGTCACCGCGCCCATCAGCCAGTACTCACCGCTGGTGCCGCCCTTGAATGCCGCAGGGTAATAATTAACGGCCAACAGCCAGGTAATAAGAATAGCAATTAAGAACCAGGAGTAGTCCAGGTCGATCGGTATCCCAAGAACGCGCCCAATGGGGATCGTATGCCGAAACACGGTCTCACCTGCCTTTGCTCTCGCTTTGGGCTCTATCGGAGGCTGTGCCGCGTTAGTGGCCTACGCGGGCGCTCGCGAGATCGGCCTCTGAGTCTTTGATGCGTGAGGCGTAGAGAGGGAACTGTTCGGCGAAGGCGGCCACTTCGGCGCGAACGCGCTGTTCGGTCCCCGCGTCGCCGATGTGATCCAGTATTTCCGCAATCCATCCTGCGATTCTGTCCATGTCCGGCTCGCGCATCCCGCGCGTGGTTACTGCCGGAGTTCCCATGCGTATGCCGCTGGCCTTCAGCGGCGGCAGGGGATCGAATGGAATCGAATTTTTGTTTACGGTAATGCCGGCCCGATCGAGCGCGGGCTGCGCAACGCTACCCGTAAGGCCGCGGGAATTGATGTCCACGAGAAATAGGTGATTGTCTGTTCCGCCGCTGACGATTCGGTAGCCGCGCTTAGCCACGGCGACCGCGAGCGCTTTTGCGTTGTCAACAACTTGCTTCTGATACTCCGCGAATCCAGGTTCCGCCGCTTCTTTTAGGCAGACGGCTTTGGCGGCAATGATGTGCATCAAGGGCCCGCCCTGAATGCCGGGGAACGTCGCGCGATCGAGTTCCTTTGCATATTGTTCGCGGCAGAGAATCAGCCCACCCCGCGGTCCTCGTAGCGTTTTGTGCGTGGTCGTGGAAACGAAATCGGCGTGGGGTATCGGGCTCGGGTGAAGCCCGGTGGCAATCAACCCCGCGATGTGCGCCATGTCCACGAATAACAAAGCGCCCACGGACTGCGCGGTCTTGGCCATTCGGGCAAAATCAATGATCCGCGAATAGGCGCTGGCGCCCGCCACAATCATTTTCGGCTTATGCTCATGCGCCAAACGGTCGAGTTCGTCGTAATCGATTGTTTCCGTATCTTTCGCGACGCCGTAGGGGACGAATTTGTACGTTTTGCCGGAGAAATTCAGCGGATGACCGTGCGTCAGGTGGCCGCCGTGCGCAAGGTTCATACCGAGCACAGTATCGCCAGGCTGGAGCACTGTCATGTAGACAGCGATGTTGGCCTGTGTTCCGGAATGCGGCTGCACGTTGGCGTGGTCCGCTCCGAAGAGAGCCTTCGCGCGGTCGATGGCGAGCTGCTCCGCTTGATCCACGAATTCGCAGCCGCCGTAGTAACGTTTCCCTGGATACCCCTCGGCATATTTGTTCGTTAGGACGGAACCCATTGCTTCCAGCACCGCCTCGGAAACAAAGTTTTCCGAAGGGATCAACTCAAGTCCCGTCGCCTGACGCCGGACCTCATTGCGCAGCACCGCTGCAATGTCAGGATCGGTCTCCTCTAGCGGGCGGCTCATTCTACGAAGCTCGGAAGTTTCTTTGGTCATAGGTGGGCTCATCTTAGCAAAGGGTTCTCACACTAGCGAGCGGTCGCGTTGCTGCGAGGCATCAGCCTACTTAGCCTTGCCAGTAAAGATGGAAAGGTTCACGGCGTCAGCCATCGCTTTGTAACCCTCGTCGTTAGGATGCAGATGATCGCGAATGTTGTACGCCGGCCGAATCTGCTTCGGGTTTGCTGGATCCTGCGTGGTTGCATCGAAGTCCACCACCGCATCGTATGCCCCGCTCGTAAGAGTCCACTTGTTTACAGCTTCGCGAATTGCCTCGCCCTTTTCGCTGGCGTAGGCGGCGCCGATGTAGGGCGTCAGCGTCGCGCCGATCACCTTGATGCCGTGAACGTGCGCCCGTTCGATGATCTGCTTGTATCCGGCGATCAAGTCATCGGTCGTGACGGCATCAGCCGGCTCAGCACCGGGAAGCGAGCCGATTCCAATATCATTGATGCCCTCAAGGACGATCAGCCATTTCACTCCGGGCTGGCTCAGAACGTCACGGTCAAACCGCTGCAAGGCCGAAACCCCCGCGCCGTCATTGAGAACGCGATTGCCGGAGATGCCCTCGTTGACGATCGCCAGCCTTGCGGTGGCCTTATTTGCTGCTAGACGGCGGGCAAGTTGGCTGGGCCAGCTGCTGTCGGTGTCAGGCGTGGAAGTCGCCCCGTCAGTGATCGAATCTCCGAATGCCACAATAAGACCCGCATCCTTGGGCGCAAGGACATCCACGGCGGAAATCCAATACCACATCTGAACGGTGGTGGCAGGGGTGATCGAAGCCGCAGCCGTGAAATCGCCGGGCTGGGAAATATATGTTGTGTGTAGGCCGGTAAGATGGACCGTGGCTGAAGAAGCCTCACCCGGAATAAAGACGCTGATCACCAAATCACCCAGCTTGGGCACCTCGAGATCAACAGGATCGCTTAGTATCTCGGCGCCCGGTGGGATATTGAACGAAGGTCCACCGCTGAAAGTGAGCGGGCGGTCTGAACCTGGAACAATTGTGGAATCCTTCTCCCGCAGCGCAATGTGCGCTCCTCCCACTTGGAGAGCGTTCGTTCCAAAGGCATTCGAGAGCTGTACGCGCACACGATTCCCGCCGATGCTCGTATGCACGATCATTCGCACCGTTTGGTTATGGATTGTTGGCGGCGGAGGGAAAATTGGACGAGGCGGATTGTTTGCGCCCTGCTGGCCCGCGGGAGGTGCTGGCGGCCGGAAGGCCCTCGGAAACTCGAAATGCGATGACTGCGGAGACGCGGCCCATGTGGCTACCCAATGATCTTGCCCGGCCGACCGCGGAGCGGCGCATAGCAGCGCCGATCCGATGATGCAGGCGATGACGAGCAGGCCGCGAATTTGATTTTGTGCGCGCACTTTCTCTCCTTGAACGCAAAATAGAACGGGCAGATATTAGTCCACCGCAGAGTCTCAGAGCAACCCGATCTATTCCGTCCGCGCCGCGGGTTCGCGGCCTAGCCCCCCTTATTGCCTCAGAGTTTTTCGCAAGCAGCCGTCAGGAATGGGCGGCTCGCCGGGCGCCGCCAAGCGCCTTCTTCAACACTGCTATTTGCCCCGCGTGATAGAGATCGTGCTGCACGATCCCGTGAAGCATCACATACCGCGAGTTATTTGTCCTCTTGATTGGCTTTTCGTCAAGCTGGTCCTCGCGCAATCCTCGAGCCGCTCCCCGCAACCGGCCGTGTGCTTCGACCAGGTTCTCCACCGCTCTCTGCCAGGCCGCTTCGCTTACTTCCCAAACTGGAGGCCAATCCTGCTCGGTCGTGACGGACAAAGCCTCGCCCGCTAGCTCGCGACGCACAATCGTATTCCAGGCTGTGATGTGTTGCACAATCTCCCAGATGGAATGCGCGCCCTCCAGAGGGTGCTTGGAAGCGTCCTCTGCGAGGAGGCCATCGAGCAGGCTCTTCAGTGGCGGCCCGTGCCACGCATCGCCCGAGAACGCTCGGTCCATCTGGTCTAGAATTCGGTCAATCTCGCCCATACCTCTCACCTCCGCC
>DATDMO010000162.1:0-9848 GCA_036518755.1 Candidatus Acidiferrales bacterium
TCATAGTACAATTTCCGCAAGTTCTCCATGAACATGCTCTGTCCGCGCCTCAAGCTCGGCGCAAGGAATCGCCCCGCGTGATAAGGAACTGCCCCGCCGCCATGCGAGCAGACAAGCTTGAGCTTCGGAAAATCCTGAAACACTCGTGAGTTGACCAGCGAAACCACCGAAATCGTTTCCTCATTGATGAAATGCACGGAATAGCTGTGACGGATCGAACGGCATCCGGCGCCATGAATGTAGCCCGGCACATCTAGCTCCACGAGTTTCTCGTAGAGCGGATACCAATAGTCGTCGCCCAGCCCCGGCGTATCGTAGTCGGTTGCCTCGCTCGGATCCGGACTGATCAAGCATCCGACAAATCCGAATTCCTTGATGCACCTCTCCAGCTCCGGAATGCAGTTTTTCGGACTGACGCCCGGCGTCTCCGGCAGCCCGCAAACTCCCTTGAACACATTTGGGAAAAGGCGGCATTGCTGCGCCACCAGATTGTTGCATTCCTCGATGAACCACTGGGAAACCCTGGGCGGCTTCTCGGCTTGCATCATCTGAAATGGGCGCGGCGAAATGAGCTGCATGTCCGTGCCGACTTCCTTCAGCAGGCCAAGATGCGATTTGCCCGTGCCAAAGGTGGGCTGGTTGAGGAACGCGATCATCTCGTCGTCGCTGATTTCCACTTTGCCGCGCCCGTGCGATCCGCGGTGCGAAACGAGGTTCGCCTTGTACACATACAACGCATCCGGCGCCGTTATGTGCCCGTGAACGTCAATTACCATGCCACCCTCCCACTTCAACGCATCTGGCCGCAAACGGCTTTAATATCGCCGAATCCGGCGGTTGTCAAATTGATTCCCGTCGCGTCCGAAAGACTTTGAGTTTACCATTCGCTGGCGTCGGTGGCCGCTCGACGCTTCTTGCCTCCAACTTCAGTTCCGCGCTATCACACGATGTCGTATGATGATGACTCTTGCCGTTAAGTCCTCGAATTAGCCATGACAGCCAATTCCACAATTGAGTTTTTGATCTGGCTGCTGATCGCGGCCTCGCTCATCGCGGTGCTCGCCACGCGCCTTCGAATTCCTTACACCGTAGCCTTGGTGATCGGCGGCCTGCTGCTCGGTCTTACGCATCGCCCCCTCTTGGAGAATCTGAGCCCCGGCAAGCAGCCAAACTGGCTCACCCCGGACATCATTCTCATATTCTTCCTCCCGCCCCTGCTTTTCGAAGGAAGCCTGAAGATACACGTCCGCCATCTTCGCGAAAACATCGTCCCGATTTTGCTGTTCGCAAACATCGGAGTCTTGGTTGCGACGATGATTACGGGATACGCCATCCATTGGATCGTTGGCCTTCCAGTGCTTGTTGCACTTCTGTTCGGCTCGATGATTTCCGCTACTGACCCGATTTCCGTATTGGCAATTTTCAAGGAAATGCCCGTTGCCAGGCGACTGGCGGTCATCATCGAGTCCGAAAGCCTGTTCAATGACGGCACCGCCGTGGTGCTGTTCCAGATTCTTTTAGCAGCTATCGCGACACACACCCTCGGTCTGGCGCAAGGGTTCATAAACTTTTTCGTCGAAGTGATAGGCGGAGCCGCCATCGGGTTCATTCTCGGCTATGCGATGAGCAAGGTCACGGAAAGGATCGATGACCCGCAAATCGAGATAACGCTCACCACGATCCTGGCCTACGGTGCCTACTTGCTCGCCAATTCGCTGCATTTGTCGGGCGTGATCGCAACCGTGCTTGCCGGTCTCACGGTTGGAAACTTCGGAGCTCCCGTTGGAATGAGCGCTCGCACGCGGCTGGCGTTATGGTCGTTCTGGGAATATGCGACGTTCCTGATCAACTCCCTCGTCTTTCTTTTGATCGGGATGGAGGTGCACCTCAGCGATCTGCTCCGCCAGTGGCACGCGACGCTTCTCGGAATTGCCGGCGTCTTGCTCGGCCGGATCCTGTCCATCTACGGCCTCACGCCGGTAAGCAACCTGATCACAAGGAAAATCCCGCTTCGCTGGCAGCACCTGCTCGTTTGGGGTGGATTGCACGGATCGTTGTCCTTGGCTCTTGCCCTCAGTCTTCCGCATTCGTTTGCCTATCGTGATCAAATCCTTCAATTGACGTTCGGCGTCGTCGCGTTCTCGATCATTGCTCAGGGCCTGACCATCAAGCCGTTGCTTCGGTTGCTTGGCATGGGAAGGGGGCAGGAGAACGAGTACGACCGCGTACGCGTCCGCCAGATTGCCCTTTCCTCGGCCCGCAGTGAACTCGACACTCTGGTTCGAACGCATCAGATCTCGCGCCCGGTGTACGATAAATTTCGCCGCGACCTTGAGGCGCGAATTGAAGAGGTTCAGTCGGAGGTGGCCGAGCTTTACTCTCAAGACGAAACGCGAGCCGGTCAGGAGACTCAGACCGCCCGAATGCGCTTGATCGCCGCGGAAAGAAGCTCCATCGAGCAATCGGTACACGATGGATTGATTTCCCCTCAGACCGCTGCTCGCATGATCGACGCTACCGACCAGCAAATGAAGGAAGCGACAAAAGAAACGGCCGAAGACGACTAGCGTCGATCACTTCTACACTCATGCACAAGACTAAGACAGAAGGCCTGGCACATCCGGTGCAACCGCTGAAACTTGCGGGGAAATCGACTTGAGATGAAGATCGCGCTGCGGGAATGGAATTTCGATTCCTTTCTCGCGGAACGTCTCAAAGATCGCGAAGTAGAGATCGCTTTTCAGGCGTTGCGGCGTTTGCACCTGGCGAACTGTCCATACACGAAGCTCGAAGTCCAGCGAGCTGTCCCCGAAATCCAGCAAAATGATCTCGGGTGCCGGCTCCGCAAGTACGTCCGGATGCTGGGTCGCGATTCGCGAAAGGATCTCGCGTACTTCCTTCGGATCGCTGCCGTAGCCCACTCCCACCGGCATGCAAATTCGAACTTGCCGGTCGTTGGCAGTCCAATTGATCACCCGCTGGTTGATGAACTCGGAATTGGGGACGATGATCACCACATTGTCGTTGGTTTGAATCCACGTGCTCCGGCCTCGCAGTCGCACCACGTCTCCAAAAGTGCCGCCAACCTCGACGCGGTCGCCTAACTTCAGCGGCTGCTCCACCAGCAGGACCAATCCCGCCACAAAGTTACTCACAATCGCCTGCAGCCCTAATCCAACGCCGATTCCCAGCGCGCCACCCACCACCACTAAGCTGTTCAGGTTCACGCCCAGCGATTGCAGACCCACAATCATCCCGAGGATGAATACAAGGTAGGAGACGACACGGGCCACCGCATATCTCTGCCCTTCGACGAGCGGCGTATGTGTCAGGATTCGCTTCTGAAGAACACTCATGGTCATGTGGGAGGCGAGAATCAGTAACACCACGAAGATCGCAACCTTCGTCAGGAAAAAGGCTGTTATCTGAAGCCCCCCAAGCGTGAGAAAGGGTCGCGTCAGTAGTTGATAGAGGTGCGCCCCGGCATCGCCAAGCTGTGGCGCGAACCACCTTCCAAAAACTCCGAAAGCAACCAACAACACCAGCAATCCAAACAGCCGTATTATCCAGCTCCTTCGCGAAGCATTCATGAGAGTCGGCTCCTTCATTCGAGGGCGCACCCACCGCCCTTATCGATTGTGGCCTACCACTGGCAGTTCTAGGAGATGTCCCCGTTAGGAGCAAATCCATATCACGCCTTGCGGACCAAGAACTTTCGCTCGGGCAAAGGCACGGGAGATAAGCAATGGTTGCTCCTGTTGGCGCGTGGAGATGGGGCGAAACCTCTCACCGCTCCTACTTACGGGCGAGCGGGAGGGGTCGGAAGAGCGGGAGCGCCACTCTCTATGTATCGCCGAATCATCTTTTGCTGCGCCGGCGTAAGGACTGCCTTCGCAGCCAGTATCGCGTCTAGGTAGTGGCTTATGAGCTGCGACGTGGCTTTGGAAATCTCGTCGCCTTTGCTCATCACCGCTGCCCGGTCCGGCTTGTCCGCGCGAAGGAGCTCCCTCAGGTCGATCGAATCCACTGCGATGTCAGCCCCGGTCTTAATCGTGAATGTCTCCGTACCGACGATGATCTTTCGCAGGCTGTCGGCTTGCTGGTCCGTCAGGCTAAGCATGGTCCGCACGCGCGGGTCATCCAGCGCCGCCAGCAACCTGGATACCCTCTCAAGGGGTCCGCCCAACCGCGGACCGCGTCTTTCCATACGCTCAGGGCGGTCTGACATCATCCCCGGCATCATCATGCCCCCGCCCATCATGCCCCCACGCATGGGCCGCTCGTCGGGACGCGCCCGGCTACCCGACTCTTGCTGCCCCTGCTCGGATTGGCCGGTCGAAGCCTGCCCCGCTGGATCAGCCGCTGGACCTTGAGCAGCCGCAGTGCCTGCAAATACCAAAAGGCTCATCACAAAAATAAAAATGGCGATAATCTTGACTCGCACGATCCCCTCCCTCCGGCCTGCGCCCGTTAGGAACCGTTTTTCTTGGTCGGGTCTGCGGCCTGGCCCAGTCGCCGCAAGTATACGCCTTAGAACTCGCTGGAAGGCGCCTCGCCCCCAAATTGGGCAAGCCATGCCGCTTAACGTGCGATTTTGCACACTTCTAGAGCCTGTACAGCCTTTTCCAGAATGTCACATCTTAATAACGGACAGTTCTAGCAGCATCCATTAGAGATGATAGGGGTATGCTAAACTCAGCCCTAGTGGATTGCGGCAGCGCGCCCATCTACCAAAATGGCTGAATTTGTTTGCAAAATCGGGGATACCTCCGGACGGATTTTCCAGCAGGTTGAGACCGCCCAGTCCGAAGGGGAGGCCAGGCAGAAGCTCGCCGAGCGCGGCTTTTACGTCTTCTCGGTACGCAGTCATTTCGATCTCCTGGCGCAGCTCGGCACTGGCCGCACCGAGCGAAAGATTCGCCCCGACCACTTTCTGATTTTCAATCAACAGTTTCACACCCTGGTAAAAGCAGGCTTGCCGATCCTTCGGGCGCTGGACCTCCTGGCTGAGCGTGCTGCGGCTCCCCAGATTCGACCGATCCTACTTGATGTACGCCAGCGGGTAAGGGATGGCGCTTTGTTATCGGAGGCGCTCGCGGCGCAAGGCTCATTTCCCCCCGTGTACGTAACGGTGATCACGGCTGGCGAGCGAAGTGGAAACCTCGTCGGTGTGCTGGAGCAGTATATTGAATTCTTGCGCGTGAGTACCGGATTCCGAAGCAGGTTGATGACGGCGCTGATTTATCCCTCGGTTCTGGTTGCCGTCGTGCTCCTGGTAGTCACCTATGTGGTCACCTACGCAATGCCGCGATTCGCCAGCCTCTATCACGATCTCCAAATTCCCTTGCCGGCTCCCACACGCATTCTTCTTGCGGCGGCGGTGCCATTGCGAACGTATTTCCTGTTCCTGGTCGCGATTCTCGCGGCGATTGCCATTGTGGTTTTCCTGTGGACCAGATCGAAGAGCGGTGCCCTCGCAATTGACCAAATGAAGCCACGGATACCGTATCTCGGCGACGTCTGGCTCAAGACTCAGATCGCGCAGTTCGTGCGCACGTTGTCGACGCTGCTCGGTGGCGGAACTCCACTCGTGTCGGCCCTGCTCACCTCCTCCTCTGCCATGGGCAGCGTCCTAATATCGAAATCGGTCGATTTGGCCGCTGGCCAGGTAAAGGAGGGTAAGTCTCTGCACGCCAGTTTGGCGGAAACGCGGCTGATTCCGCCCTTGGCTCTCGAGATGATTGAGGTTGGCGAGGCGTCCGGTGCGCTAACCGCCATGCTGACGAGCGTTGCGGAATTTTATGAGGAAGAGGTCGGCATACGGTTGCAACGTACGCTAACCTGGATTCCGATCGTAATTCTAATGGTGATGGCGGTTGTGGTAGGCTTCATTCTTGTCGCTCTCTACCTCCCCATGTTTTCTCTCCAGCTAGGTCCGGGGGGCTAGTGATTTATGGCAACAGCGGGCGATAATCCGATACCTATAGGCGTCCTGGACGACCGGGCCGAGCGCGACGCCGCCAAGCGTCTCGCCGAGCGATACCGCTGCTCGTTCATCGACCTTCGCGAGCAGCGCATCGACCCCGATCTCTTCCGCAGCATTCCGGCAGAACTGATGTTTCGCTATAACTTCGTGCCCCTGGAATCTCATGACTCCACTCTGGTCGTTGCCATAGCAGATCCCAGCCAGCTGCATCTCACCGACGAATTATCGTTGCTCCTGGGAAAGCGCCTGCACCTCAAGGTCGCCACCGCAACGCAAATCGGCGACCTTTTGAAGCGGACCGAACAGTCTCAGCGCGTCCTGGACCAAGCCACCGAAGGTTTTACGCTTCAAGTGGTCGGCGAGGAAGACGACGGCGACGAAAATATTTCCATGGAAAAGCTCACGCGCGGCGACACCGGCGTGAGCCCTGTCGTCCGCCTCGTCGATACCGTGATTTTCACTGCCCTCGAACGCAGGGCCAGCGACGTCCACATCGAAACGCGAAACTCCGAAGTCGTCGTCAAGTACCGCATTGACGGCGTGTTGCAATACGCCATGCAGCCCCTTGCGAAAGACTGGCATGGCACCATTCTGTCCCGCATCAAAGTCATGAGCGAGCTGGACATTGCCGAGCGCCGCACGCCCCAAGACGGCCGGTTCCGTGTCAAGTACAAAGGACGCTTCGTCGATTTCCGCGTCTCCATCATGCCGTCCGTCCATGGCGAAGACGCTGTGCTGCGCGTCCTCGACAAAGAAACCCTTAGCGAGAAGTTCCGCACCCTTACGCTCGATGTCGTGGGTTTCGATCATGACGAAGTTACCCGGTTTCGCCGCTATATTCATGAGCCCTACGGCATGGTGCTCGTCACCGGACCCACCGGTTCGGGGAAAACCACCACTCTTTACGCGGCGATCAACGAGATCAAGAACGACGAGGACAAAATCATCACCATCGAAGATCCCGTCGAATATCAGGTGCGCGGGATCACTCAAGTTCCGGTCAACGAGAAAAAGGGCCTCACCTTTGCCCGTGGCCTCCGGTCCATTCTTCGCCACGATCCGGATAAGATCATGGTCGGCGAAATTCGCGACCAGGAGACCGCTCAAATCGCCATAAATTCGGCCCTAACAGGTCACCTGGTTTTCACCACCGTCCATGCCAATAACGTCACAGACGTCATCGGCCGGTTCATTAACATGGGAGTGGAGCCGTATAATTTTGTCTCGGCGCTCAATTGCATCATGGCGCAGCGGTTGGTGCGGCTGGTATGCGAAAATTGCAAGAGGCGTGTCACGTATTCGCCCGACGTCCTCCGGGAATCCGGCCTCGATCCTTCGGAGTGGGGCGAAGCGGCGTTTGCCGAAGGCGCTGGCTGCCTGGAATGTTCGGGCAGCGGCTATCGCGGCCGCACGGCGATCACCGAGCTGCTCGATCTCTCCGATCGAATTCGCGAAATGATCATCGACCGCCGCCCGACTTCGGAAATCAAGCGCGCGGCCCGCGAGGCTGGCATGATGCCCCTGCGTGAGTCCGGCCTGCGCAAAGTTCGCGCCGGCGTGACCACTTTGCGCGAAATCAATAAGGTGACGTTCCTTGACTAACCTCACCGGCGGGGAAGCCTTGCAGGCGCGGTTTTACCAGATAGGCTTGGTTCGCCGCATTGACGCTTGGCTCCATAAAATGCCCCACCCCGGAATTGCCGTGGAAATTTCCGGTCAGCATGTGGCCGCGGCGCGTTGGGGAAAAATTCGCGGGCACCTGGACGACGTTGCCGTTCAGTTGCTTCCCGCCGGAGCCGTCATGCCTTCGCCCGTCGAAACCAACGTTACGCAGCCCGATGGCGTGCGGTCGGCCTTGCGCCGGGTATTCAATAGCGTTCCTGCCTCCGGGGCCCACGTGGCTCTGTTGGTTCCCGATCCTTGCGTGCGCGTCTTCATCTTGCCGTTCGACAATCTGCCCCGCAGTGCAAGCGATGCTTTGCCCCTGCTGCGCTGGCGACTCAAGAAAAGCGTGCCCTTCGACGTCGAGGAGACCGTCGTTTCGTGGATGCGCCAGGAAGGGAAGCAAGGCAGCCTCGAAGTTGTCGCCTCCGTCGCGCGACAGAGCATCATCCGCGAGTACGAAGAACTTGTCGAATCGCTGGGCGCGCACCCGACCGTTGTCCTCAGTTCCACTTTGGCCACCTTGCCCCTTCTGGAGGACGACGGCGCCACCCTGCTCGTCCGCCTCTGTGGCAAAATGCTCACCACGGTGATCGTGCGCGGCAGCGGTCTTTGTGTTTATCGCTCCAGCGAAATGCGTGCTGAGGCTGCCTCCCTCGAGCCACAGGCCATGCTCGACGAGGTTTTTCCAGCCGTCGCCTATTACCAGGATTCTTGGAATACGTCGGTTGATCGTGCTCGCCTGGCTGGATTCGGTGACCGCGAAGAACTCTTTGCCCAGGCCCTGGCTGCTGAAGTGGGCGTTGCCGTCGGCCCGATGTCGGATACGCAAGGCGCTTCGAAGCTCGACCGCGCCGCAAAGGACCTCCTGCCCCACGGCTTGGACGCCCTGGCGGGCTGGGCGATGAACGGTGCGGCCTGATAATGGATGGAATGTTCCGGCTGTCTCGAAATCGGCCGAGGAAACAATAGCGATTTTCGATAGCGATCATGAAACTTCATCTAAACCTCGCAACCGCGCCTCAGCCGAATAACCGGCCTTTTATGGTCGGCGCGGTGCTCGCCGGTGCCGTCGGCTTGATTGCATTCGCGATTCTCTCTCATGCCGCCTATGCGTCCTGGCGCAGCACGCGAGACCTTCGCGCGCAGGTCGCCCGTGTGGAAGCCACCATGCAGGCCGATCGCCAGCGCCAGCAATCCTTGGAACACTATTTTCGCAGCCCGGATGCACAGCGGATTCTTTCCCGGGCAGCCTTCCTGAATTCCTTGATTGACGAGCGTAGTTTCCCGTGGACGAAGATTTTTACCGATTTGGAAAACACCCTGCCGCCCGGCGTTCGAGTGGTCAGTATTTCTCCGCAACTGGTGAATGGGCGCGCCGAGGTAACTCTCAAAATCGGCGCACTCACCGACGAAAGCAAACTACAGTTTCTTCAAGCTATCGAGAAGTCTAGCGTTTTTTCAGGGATGGTGGTGAAAGACGAGAAGCGTTCGATCCTGACTTCCGACCAGGATCCGATCGTCCTCGATCTCACCGTCTGGTATTCGACCTCATGAACACCGGCCGCCGCTCGCAAAACTGGAAGAGGTGGATAAGGGTTGCTCTTGCGGTGCCCCTCGTCCTCGATCTCGGCTTGGCCGTCTATCTTTGGCAGGTTGGCCACGCCAATCCTCGCGAAATACGCACCCAGGTTGCCCGCGAGACGGCCGAAGCCAAGCTGCTGCGAGCCGACGTCGATCGTGGTGAGAGAATTCGGGCCTCGCTCCCCCTGGCCGGCAAGGATGCCGACTCCTTCTATCAACAATCGTTTCTCGACGCCTCCACCGGTTATTCCCGCATCGAGGCGGATCTCGGAGCCATTGCTGCACAGGCCGGCGTCCGAACCTCTGGATTCAGTTTCAAGCAGAAAGAGACCAAGGAAGCGGGCGTCACGCAAATTTCAGTTACCACCGGCTTGGAGGCCGATTATCCCGCGGTGATCAGGTTCATCAACGGGATTGAACGTTCCAAGAACTTTTATCTTCTGGATCAAATGCAGCTCAAATCCGTATCCACGGGCGGCCTGAGTTTGCAGCTCGAACTGCACGCGTTTTTGAGGACCTGATTTTATATGTCACGTCGCACCGAACTCTATATTTTCGCGGCTCTGATTCTTCTGGTTGCGTACTCCGGTTATTACTATTTCTCGAACCGCACGCA
>DATDMO010000163.1:0-5131 GCA_036518755.1 Candidatus Acidiferrales bacterium
TCCCGTCCTCCACGGCACCTTCGGAGAAGACGGCACGGTGCAAGGCCTGCTCGAACTGGCCGGCATTCCATACGTAGGCGCGGGCGTGCTCGCCTCGTCCGTGGGGATGGATAAGGACGTCCAGAAGCGCCTGTTCGAATACGAGGGAATACCGATCGTTCCATTTGTTGCGGTGCACCGTTCGGAGTGGGAGCGCGATCGCGCGAGAGTGCTGCGCAACGTCAAAAAGAAATTCAAATTTCCGGTATTCGTGAAGCCCGCCACGCTTGGCTCATCCGTCGGAATGTCGCGCGTAAAGACCATGAAGGAACTGCCCGCCGCGATTGATTTGGCGGCGGAATTCGCGCTGAAGATTATGGTCGAGCGCGCTGTGACTGCGCGCGAAATCGAAGTTTCGGTTCTGGGCAACGATGAAGTGCGCGCGTCCGTTCCGGGAGAAATCTTGCCGCATCGCGAATTTTACGATTACACCGCGAAATATCTGGAAGAGGGAACTCGTCTGCTGATTCCCGCGCCTCTGACGAAAAAGCAGGTGCGTACAATTCAGGAATACGCTGTTCGCGCCTTTCGCGCCATTGAAGGAACGGGTTTGGCGCGTTGCGATTTTTTTCTGGAAAAGCGTACAGGCAAGATTTTCATCAACGAGCTGAATACCATCCCCGGCTTCACCTCCATCAGCATGTACCCTAAAATGTGGGAGGCTTCGGGACTGCCGTATCCGAAACTCATCGACCGGTTGATCGAGCTGGCGTTCGAACTTCACCGCGAAAAGGCTCGCACCAAATATTCGATCGAGCTTCCCGAGGGAGCGGCTGGCGCTCTGGACGCATAACGTCCGCGGTGCGCAGGGCCGCCGAAAGTCCTTCAATAGTGATGAAATTGCCGCACGGAATCCTTTCGAGTTTGCCGCACGGAACCTCTCTAGCTGGATACAATTCAACGTCAAAAAGCGGCCCGTTGAGGCCCCTTCGCCGGGTCCTGCCGTACCAAAAATGAGTGGGGAAGGGGCGCCCTCCCCCGGAGGTCGGTTCGGCCGCCGCAGCGCCCCCTCTTTCAGCCCGCCAGGCCCTTTCCAGTGGCTTACGCTTGACACTCGAGCTCGGCGTCATTAAACTAACCGGTTAGTTGAATAATACTCTGCCATTTTGACGGAGGGAGACCGATGGAATATCGCCGGCTTGGTAAAAGTTCGCTCGTCGTTTCCGCCATGGGCTTGGGCTGCATGGGGATGTCGCAATCCTACGGCACGCCCGACGACACGGAGTCTGTGGCGACGATTCATCACGCCATCGACCGCGGGATCACCATGCTGGATACGGCCGATATGTATGGCGGTGGAAAAAACGAAGAGTTGGTGGGAGCGGCGATCGCCAAGCGGCGCAATGAAGTGATCCTCGCCACGAAATTCGGAAACATGCGCATGCCCGACGGCCGTTTTCTGGGAGTGAATGGAAAACCCGAGTACGTGCAGGAGGCGTGCGAGGCGAGTTTGAAGCGCTTGAAGATTTCCACGATCGATCTTTTTTATTTGCACCGCGTGGATACGAACGTGCCGATTGAGGAGACCATCGGCGCGATGGCGCGGCTGATCGAGCAGGGCAAAGTGCGCTACATCGGTCTTTCGGAAGCGGGCGCGAAGACGATCCGCCGCGCGCACGCAACCTATCCGATCACGGCACTTCAGAGCGAATTCTCGCTTTGGACGCGCGACCTCGAAGCGGAAATTCTAGGCGTGTGCAGGGAACTGGGCATCGGCATCGTCCCGTACAGTCCACTGGGACGAGGATTTCTGACGGGTACGGTGAAGAAGAACGATTTCGGGGAGCGCGATTTCCGGCGAATGTCTCCACGTTTTCAGGGAGAAAACTTTCAGAAGAATCTGGAAATCGTGCAGCGCGTGGAGGAGATGGCGGCGGAGAAAAAATGCACACCCGCGCAACTGGCGTTGGCCTGGGTGCTGGCAAAGGGCAAGGACGTGGCGCCGATACCGGGAACGAAGCGGCGAAAGTACCTCGACGAAAATTTGGCGGCCCTGGAAATTTCGCTTACCGCCGCGGATTTCGCGCGGCTTGACGGGATTGCGCCTCCGGGAGTGGCGGCGGGCGCGCGGTATCCGGTGGAATACATGAACCGGCTGGGGCTGTGAAATCAACCATGGGACGCGGGCGTAGAAAAGTGCAGGACCCGGCGACGGCGCGGCGCATTCTGGCCGCAGCGGAGCGGCAGTTTGCAGCGCAAGGGCTGGCGGGCGCGAGGACGGAGGAAATCGCCGCGGCGGCGCACGCGAACAAGGCGATGCTCTACTACTACTTCGGAAACAAACGCCGTTTGCACCGCGCGGTGCTGGAGAATCTCTTGCGGCAACTGCGGGTGGGAGTTCTGGCGCCTCCCGCCAAGGAACTTTCTCCGGGCGATGAATTTTTCGGCTGCGTGAACGGGTACTTCGATTTTTTGGCGACGCATCCGAACTATCCGCGATTGGTCCAGCGGGAAGCGATGGAATCGCACAACGACTTTCAGTGGATGGCAAGGGAATATTTCCGTCCGCTGCACGAAAGGCTGGCGAGCACGGCGAAAAAGGCGATCGATGCAGGTGAATTTCGAGAGATGGATGCCGACCAGACTGCCATGATCGCTCTGGGAATCACGACGTCGTATTTTGCCGCGGCCAGCATTATGAGCGACGTTGTGCAGCGAGACTTGCTGGCGCCGGAAGCGGTGGAAACACGCAAGCGCGCGGTGCTCGATTTCCTCCGGCACGCGGTGGCTCGGGAAGGAGCCCAGACGTGACGAAAACCCTGAAAACGCTGGGAATCATCGGCATGGTGTTTCTTATTTCGCTAGCCTTTTACATTTTCAGCACGCCGCACGGCTCAGAGATTCCTCTCACCGGGACTGTGGACGGCAACGAAGTGATCGTCAGCCCGCAAATCACAGGACGCATCGTGAATCTCACCGTGGATGAAGGTTCTTCGGTGAAGAAAGGCGATCTGCTCGCGGAGCTGGATCCCAAGGAGTTGCAAGCGAGCCTCGCAGCCGCCAAGGCCAACGTGGCAAGCCTCGAGGCGCAGGTGAGCGCGGCGAACCACAACTACTCCATGACGGAGGGCCAGACTGGGGCGTCGCTGAAACAAGCCGAAGCCATGCTGACATCCACGCGCGCGCAGCTCGATCAGGCGCGCGCCAATCTGTGGCGCGACCAAACGGACCACGACCGCATGATGAAACTTTTCGAAGGCGGCGTGGCATCGGCTCAAGACCGTGACCATGCGGACGCCACACT
This sequence comes from Candidatus Acidiferrales bacterium, assembly GCA_036518755.1. GTDB lineage: Bacteria > Acidobacteriota > Terriglobia > Acidiferrales > UBA7541 > Palsa-295. The sequence goes on from DATDMO010000163.1 coordinate 3,284, forward strand.
CCGAGCTTCGCAGGCGAATGTGAAGTCGCTCGAGGATTCGGTGACCGCGCAGGAAGCGGCGCTGGCGATGGCGAAGGCGAACCTCAAGCAAGTAGCCGTGCGCGGCAGCGAACTCGCCACGACCATCGCGCAACTGGAGCAGGCGCGAGCCGCCGCCGCGGAAACGTCGACGCAACTCGGCTACACGAAAATCTACGCTCCGATTGACGGCATCGTTTCAGTGCGCGTGGCGAAGCAAGGCGAGGTGGTCGCGCAAGGGTCGCCGATCGTAGTGATTGTGGACGTGAATCACCTGTGGGTGCGCGCGGACGTGGAGGAAAGCTACATCGATTCGGTGAGGTTCGGGCAAACGCTGCACGTGAGGCTTCCGTCGGGAGACGTTCTCCAAGGGCAGGTGTTTTTCAAGGGAGTGGAGAACGATTTTGCGACGCAGCGGGACGTGAGCCGCACGAAGCGGGACATTAAGACGTTTGCGATCAAGGTGTCGCTGCCGAACGACGACGGGCGGTTGTTTACGGGCATGACGGCGACGGTGCTGCTGCCTCCGCGGGAGAAGAAAAGCTGGTTTGCGGGGCTGTAGCGCGATGCGGGGCGTGCGGCTGACATCGAAGAGAGATTCCTCGACTACGTCTGCCGGCATCCGTCGCAAAGGGCGCGCCGGATGGAAGAGAAAAACCGGCAGACTCCGCTCGGAGTGACGTGACGCACTTGGCGGCTCGGGGTAAGCGGGCGCAGCCGTGCTGCGACTCTACGAACAGCGGGGAGATGGGTTGGCGGAAGTTAGAGAGTCCATTGTGAATGCGATTGAAGTGGAACATATCGTGAAGAAGTTCGGGGAGTTCACGGCGGTGAACGACGTGAGCTTTGCCGTGGCGGGGCGGGAAATTTTCGGCTTGCTGGGGCCGAATGGAGCAGGGAAGACCACGCTGATACGCATCATGACGACGCTCACGCCGCCCACTTCGGGAACGGCTCGGATCGACGGTCACGACATCCGCACGGACCCGAACGATGTGCGAAACACGCTCGGCGTGATCCCACAGGCGTTTACCTCCGATCCGGAGTTGACCGCCAAGGAAAACATGGTGATTCACGCCAAGCTGTACAGCGTGCCGGCGGAAAGGCGCGATGCGTTGATCGACGAGTTGCTCGAATCGGTGGAGCTGCTGCAATTCCGCGACAACCTGGTGGGGACGTTTTCCGGCGGAATGCGGCGGCGCCTGGAAATCGCGCGCGGCCTGGTTCATTCGCCGAAGATCATGTTTCTGGACGAGCCGACGACGGGACTCGATCCTGTTTCGCGGACCCATGTGTGGGAAATGATTCGCAAACTGCGCGACAAGTCGGACCTGACGATTCTGCTCACGACGCATTACATGGATGAGGCGGACAAGCTGTGCGACCGCATCGCGATCGTGGATCACGGCAAGCTGGCGGCCCTGGATACGCCGACGCGGTTGAAAGACAGCGTTCCAGGGACGGAAATCGTGGAGGCGGAATTCGAGAACGCGCCGGCGGACTGGATGGAGCAGCTTCGCGGGCTGACACATGCGACGGGTGTGACCGAGCACGACGGGGTGATGCATATCACGTCGCACGACGGACCCGCCACGGTGGCGTCGCTGATGGATTTGTCGCGCAGCGGGCACGTGACGGTGAAGAAAGTTTCGGTGCAGAGCACGACGCTGGACGATGTGTTTCTGCATTACACGGGGACGGCGCTGCGGGACGAGCCGGCGAAGACATTTCAGGCACCAAATCCGTTTTCGAGGCCGCAGAGGTGAAAGGCGCGACCCGTTTGCGCGAGGCGTGCGGCGCAGTTCACGCCAAGCAAGTGCGCCGGGCGCG
>DATDMO010000164.1:0-14775 GCA_036518755.1 Candidatus Acidiferrales bacterium
TGCATGGTGTTTTCTCCGTGTCACGAATTCGGCAAACTTTACGGGACTAACACGATTTTGCCGTAGGCGCCAGGCTCCATCACAGCCTTGTGGGCGCGGGGTGCTTCGGCGAGCGGGATTTCCTGCCCGATCACCGGACGCAGCGTTTTGTTCTCGAGGCCGGCAACAAGAGCGGAGTGAATGCTGGTGACGTCTTCGGGAGTGGCGTTCCAAAGACTCATGCCTAGAATCGAGGCGTCCCGCGTCATCGTATTTCGCGGATCGATTTCCACGGTGCCGCGGCTGCCAACCACCACCACGCGGCCGTGAGGAGCAAGAATTGTGAGGTCGCGGCCAAGGTTTACGTTTGATAACATCTCGATGATCACGTCGTAGCCGCGTCCTTTGGTAAGCGATAGCGCCTCGTCAAAGTGGCTTGCTGATTTGTGGTCGAGCACATGATGCGCCCCCTCCGCTGAGACGAGTTGCTTGCCCCTATCCGATCCCGCCGTCCCAATGACGCGCAGTCCGGCCGCGCGCGCAAGTTGCACGGCTGCAACGCCCACACCTCCGCTGGCGCCATGAATCAATACGGTTTCTCCGCCCTGCGCCCGCGCCCGCTGGAAAAGCGCGCGGTAGGCGGTGCCGTAAGGAACATGCATGGCGGCTCCCTGTGCGAACGATGCACTTGTCGGCAGTGGAAACACCGTCTGCTGTTCGCACAGTGCTTGCTCCGCGTATGTGCCGGTCAAGCTGCCCGCGAGATACACTCGGTCGCCCACCTTGAACCGCGTGACCTCGCTTCCAACCGATTCAATTGTGCCCCCAGCATCCGTGCCCGGAGTATACGGAAGGGGCGGTTTCCGCGTGTACGTTCCGGTGCGCATGTAAGTGTCGGCGGGGTTCACGCCAACGGCGCGAATGCGGATCACAAGTTGACCGGTGCTAGGCTTCAGGTCGGGGACCTCGTCGATGCGCAATACATCAGGTCCGCCGAATTCGTGCACGCGAATCGCTTTCATGGGCGTCTCTCTATTGAGGATCGGAACTCCCGGGTTCGGTGCGATTCTTCCCAGCCATCGATCTCGCGAAAGATGGCAGTCGTTCGCAGTTCCATTCTAATCAGCGGGTTTCAGTTCTTTGCAAAGGCGCGAGCCGCCCGCTGAGCTCCTGGAAATTCTGATTGATATGGTGGAGCTGTCGTCCTGTGGCGCTCTCCCAAGTTCCGAACAGCAGAAATGGTACCAGCGCCGCCAGAACCCATAGCTTCGCTCTGCGCGGCACTTTAGCCTCCGGTTCCCACCTGAAAAGTTGCCGCGAGACTTCGAAGGCAACCACAAGTCCCAGTCCGAGAGCAATACTATCTTCGAGCACTTGATAGCCGGTAGCCATCCGGGCGCCGGCGGACTCCAGACCGGTGGCCAAATATTGCGCGGGAATAAAAAGCGCCACGTGCTGCAGCCAGCCAGGAAACGCAGCCAGGGGGATCGTCGCGCCGGAAAGAAACAGGAAGCCCATCCAGATCAGGTTATTGATCATCTGCGTTTCCTGCATGGTGTTGGTTACACTCGCGACGATGAGTCCCAGCGCGGAGAATGTCGCCGATCCTATTGTCACAAGGATGAAAATTGCCCAAAGATTTCCCCACGATTGCATGTGAAAAACAAGGCGGCACACCACAATTTCCAGCGCCGCCACCGGAAGGGCCATGAAATAGTTTGAGAGGATGCTCGAGGCCAGCATCGCGCCCGCACCCATCGGCGCCAGCCGAAATCGCCGAAGAATGCCCTGTTCGCGAAAGGTCACCAGCTGGACGCTGAGCCCCCAGAAACTGCCCATCACCGTGACCGTGAGGATAGCGCCCAGGATGTAGCCCATCCATTCCGTCTTACCCCTTCCGAAGAAGAGGACCGCGCCGAGCAAGAACAGGAGCGGCATCACGATGCTGAAGAAAAAAAACGCGCGATTGCGCAGGGCGAGGCGAATGCGCATCGTCGTGAGGCTCCAGGTATGGCTCAAAGTGTTTTCTCCTCTTTTCTCGCCAGATCCTGCTTCGCGCCGTGGATCATTCGCGCAGCCGTCGTCCGGTTAGCTCGATAAACACATCTTCCAAAGATGGCGAAAACATTTCCAAGCTTTGCAACTCATTGCTTTCCGCTTCGAGCTGTTTCACCAATGCCACAATCGTTTGCGGAGGCTTTGCCGAATGCAGCACGTAAGTGCCTGCGAATTCGCGGCAATCGGAGACTCCTTCCAGGTGTCCGAGCAGGCCGTTTTTGGTCGGCCGCGCAAGGCGCACCTCGATGCGCGTCGTGCCGGCGGAATTGTGCTTCAGTTCTCGGGGCGTGCCCAGCGCTATGACGCGGCCGTGGTCGACGATGGCCACCCGGTCGCACAAGCGTTCGGCTTCCTCGATGTAGTGTGTGGTCAGCAAGACCGTCTTGCGGTCGCGCTTGAGCTCCTCGATGATGTCGTAAATTTCACGGCGCACTTGCGGATCGAGACCCGCCGTCGGCTCATCGAGAAAGACAACCTCCGGATCATTCACCAACGCCATGGCCAGCGCCAGCCGCTGCTTTTGTCCGCCGGAGAGATGGCTGTAGAACGCAGCGCGTTTTTCAGTTAACTGAAATCTCTCGAGCAGCTCGTCGGTATTGGCGCGGCGGTGATAGAAGCGCGCAAAGAGTTCGATCGCCTCGTCTACCCGCAGCTTGTCCGGCAAAGAAGTGGATTGCAGAACCGCGCCGATCTTCTCTTTGAAAGCATTTCCGGACTTGCTGGGATCAAGTCCGCAAACGCGCGCCAAGCCGCGATCCGGCGTGCGCAAGCCCTCCAGAATTTCCACGGTGGATGTTTTGCCCGCGCCATTCGGGCCAAGCAACCCGAACACTTCCCCCTGCTCGACCCCAAAGCTGATGCCGCGTACTGCTTCCACCGCGCCGTAGCTTTTGTAAAGGTCCTCGACCTGGATAATTAGATCGCCCACTGAATGAGTCCTGCGTATCGAAACAATACTTTTATCACAACCGCGAAGGCTGCGCGAATCATCGCCGCTTTGCGAGTCGGCGTTTATGGCCGGTGGATCGTTCTTTCGTCGGCAGCCAAATGTAGCGCGGCATATCGAGGCGTCTGCTCTCTCCGATCTTGACGCCCTCAGCCTCCAGCAGACGCCGCTGGAGACTGCCGTGTGGCTCGGGAATCGTCAGGCGTCCGCCCGCGCCAACTACGCGGTGCCATGGGATCCCTCGGCCGTTCGGGCACGCGGCCATCGCGTAGCCAACCGCTCGCGCACCGCCCCGTAGCCGAAGCGCCTTTGCGAGAGTCCCGTACGTGGTCACGCGCCCGCGCGGGATTCTCTTCACCAGCCGATAAACGGATTCCCAAGACATCTTCTTCGCTCTCGTCGCGAACCCCATTTCCGAATTTCGCATCTAAATCAATAAGGGAAAGTTTTGTTTATCGAACCCATTCTGGAACCCAACTCGAATTCGTCTAACCCCCTTCTTTGCGCTCCCTCTGCCGTTCCGCAAGAGTAATAACCGATTCGAAGCAACCTTCCCTAGTCCACGGCATCGTACCATTGACTGTGTAGTGGATGGTCCTTACACTACCGGCTGCTTTAGGGTGTCGAGGCCGGAAGGAGAACGTTGTGGCGTTCGTTCGGAAAAAGGGGAAAAGGTATTTCTTAGTGCACAATGTTCGCCGGCGCGGAAAAGTGCAGCAGTTGCATCTTGCGCGGCTGGGTGAGAGGCCGCGTATCACGGACGAGGTGGTTCGGAAAGTTGCCCGAAATCACCCCTTCCTTGATCTCGACTGGGGGCGCCTGCGCGAGCAGGTGAGTAGTCGGGTCGAGTTGTTCGACGTGAAATCACCGTACGTGCAGAACCTGATGCATTCGCTGCGCAGCTTGAACCTGGACCTGGCCGATCTGTCACCGCCGCTTCTCGTCGTGGCGGACCGAGCCAATTCAAGCCGGGAGTTGGTCACGCAATTGCGATTGCTACGTTCGACCGTCGATATCAAGCTGGATCAATTCGAACGGTCCGGGCCGGTCAGTCGTGAAAACGGACGAAGGTACCGGTAGGGGGGCAAAAGACCATGGGCGGACAAGCGTTTCAACTCGACCCGACCCTGCGTAGCGTAGAGTCGCGGGACTTCGAAAGCGGGCTGCGCCGAAAAATTGTCGGACAGGACGAAGCCGTGCAGGCTGTCGTGGACTTGTATCAGGTTTTCCGCGCCGGCCTAAATTCACCTGGCCGGCCGGTCGGGAACCTCCTCTTTCTCGGTCCCACTGGAGCTGGTAAGACCCGCGTGGTCGAAGCTACGGCCGAAGTGCTCTTCGGGGATCCACGCGCCGTGATCAAGGTGGACTGCGCCGAATTTCAGCATTCCCACGAAATCGCCAAGCTGATTGGGTCGCCTCCGGGATATTTGGGGCACCGCGAAACGCATCCGCTGATCACCCAGGAGGCTCTCGCCCAGTATCATACTGACAAACTCAAGATCAGTTTCTTGCTGTTCGACGAAATCGAAAAGGCCAGCGACGCACTGTGGCAATTGCTCCTGGGCATTCTCGACAAGGCCACCCTGACGCTCGGTGACAATCGCCGGGTCGATTTGTCGCAGACCATGATCTTCATGACCTCCAATCTGGGAGGCGGTGAAATCACTGAACTCATGACCGGGGGACTAGGTTTTGCCCCGGAAGTACGCGCCGAATCGAAGCCTAAGCTCGATGAAAAAGTGGAACGAACCGCCTCGGAAGCCGCGAAGAGAAAATTCGCGCCAGAGTTTATGAATCGCATTGATAAGGTGGTGGTCTTCCATCCCTTGCGGTCGCAGCAGCTCGAGCAGATTCTCGAAATCGAGTTGGGAATGGTGCAGCAGCGGGTCCTCGAAACTGCCAAGGGCCGTTTCCTCTTCCGGCTTACTCAGCCTGCCCGGGAATTCCTGCTGCGCGAGGGAACGGATCTGAAATATGGGGCGCGCCACCTGAAACGCGCCATTGAGCGGCATCTGGTTTACCCGCTGGCCAGCCTGCTCGCCACCAACCAAGTTACGCTGGGTGATGTCCTCTCGATTGACTGGAGTGCGGGCGCCTCGGTGTTGACATTCCTGAAGGAAGCGGAGGGCGCGCTCGTTCCGGTGATTTCGCCGGAACCCGCACCCCTTGCGGGTGCCGCTGCTGCAATTTCGGATGGAAGGGAGCTGTCTTTTCCGACCCCTGTCACGGCGGCAGCCGAGGTTCCCCTGCCGCTGCCCAACCAACGCAGTGTGCCGACGGAAAAGGCTAAAAACGAGAAGGGATAAGCGCTCCGCCGGTGGTCACCCTCTGTTCTCAATGCGACAAGTCTGAGAGCAAGTGCTCTTGCGAAAAGTATTGCTGCTTTTGCCAGTCGCAAGAAGACGTGCACCTCTGCGTGGACGGATTGTACTATTGCCCCGATTGCCGCGAAGCGTGCGATGTCCGCTTAGCCGACGCTGACGATCATCACTAGGTTTCCACTAAAGACAAGCTTTCTCCGCCGCGTGTTCGAGCGCCCGATTCTCTTACATCGGCGTGGCGAACGCGTGAGTGCGAATTAGTGCGAGCAGCTGATCCTGAGTGACGGGTATATCCACCTTCAGGCGGTCGCCAGCGGGGCTCACCCGCACTTGATCGAGCGCGCCTGCGAGATCCGGATTTGATTGCGATTCCTGGTAGCGCCGGTACATCAGACCGGCCTGCAGCGCTGCAGACAGCAGATTCGCGTCATCTGGCGAACTGCAAACGGCCTGAAAGTGCGTATCGACGTCCTCATCCGCGTTCACTCTGATCGTCATCGCGCGTATGCGCTTGATGATAGCCGCCGCTTGCGGAAACTGGTTGGCCTGGGGAATCAGTTGTTGCATGGCCAGGTTTGCATAGTCCTTGTTCAGCGCCGCCCAGATAATCCCTGTTCCGTTGGCTTCATTGATTAATGGGAAGAGCGTGTTGTTGGTCAACAGACTCTCGGCCACCCCCGTGCGCACGTCGATCAGCTTTTCGAGCGCCGAGCGATGGCCGAAAGCTGCCGTATTCGGGTCGATGAACATGAACAGGATGTCGTCGGCGCCAGAACCGCTCCCGAACGCGTAGAGATGGTAGCCGTGAACCTCGATCACGGGCAGCTTCTGCTGTTTGAATCGCGCTTCGCTCGACGATGGGTCGAAAGTTCCCAAAGCCACGCCCACCACTTGTTCACCTTTCCCTTGCGCCGCGGCTACTCCGCCCCACGCAAGTTCGTCAACTTGCGTATCGGGGTCCACTCCGGCGGAAGAAAGGAATTTCTCGAATTGGCGGAAACGGCTGGGGAGAAGCTGATCGCGGAGCTGCGGAAACCACGGAAACTTGCGCGCGGATTTTAGATCGGCGTAGGCAAACTCGCCGATTTCCTTCGGAAACATGCCGATCACGGAAGTGCTCAGTGAACCGGCGTCTGCCCTCTGGGCGGCGCCCATCAAACCGGCCAGCAAAAGCGCCATTCCAAGAAAAGTTGCATAAATTGTCTTCGTCATTAACTTTGCGACCCTCGGACGTCACTAAACACCCTATCAGATATTTTTTCGTCCAGCCTCTACAGGACTTTCAGTGATGCGTAACGTTAATGACCGGCATTCGGAGCGCACCCGCTCGCGAAGGCTGGTGTCGGTCACCGATTCGAGATTTATGGTCACGTTTTCAAGAGCGCCACGAACCGCGGTAGACGCCATCAAACGCGCTACGCGAACGTCTGACAACATAGATGGGCTGGATACAGGTTCCAGTTGGCCGAGCCTCTCAAATAATTGCGCGGCCTCGCGCGCGATTTCGAGGGGCACTTCGATGGCCGTCACCAAAGCGCTCTGAATGGCTGCGTGGCGCTGCCGGATCTCGTCCGGCGTGTCATGGGGAAGTTTGTAAGCCACCACCACGCACTGGAACGATTCGGCGTCGCGGTCAATCGCTGTTGCGAGCCTTCGGGACGCTCCATCGAACTCTATTACCGCTTCATCCAGTTGCCTTTTATGAGCCGCGGCCGCTTTCTTGGTGCCCGATAATCCGGCCACCATCTGTCCAAGGTTTGCCGCCAGCGCACCCGCTAGTGCTGCGACGGAACCCCCTCCCGGAGTTGCGGTCGGTTGCGCCACGGCTTCCAAAAACGGCCTTACGACGGCGGCGAGGCTCTTGTTTGCGCCGCGCTCCATCAGCGATTCTTCCAGCCGATTCTCTAACACTTGCGCGGGCGAAAAGTTTTCGATCTTCAGATAGTTTTCGGCGGTCATCTCGATTGCGCGCCTCGGAATGAGACCCACGATCTCGCTCCCGGCGATCCCAACACCATGGCGGTCGGCCTCGCGCTTCACCGTTTCGAATACCAGATGAACTGGAGTCTGCTCGAAGTCGGTCAAATTCATCGAGACCTGTGCGAGATTCCGCGCCCGCAAATCCACTCCCATGGCCTTGACGAACGGCAGGCCCCCACTCGAAAAACGAATCGTTTTGGCGATCTTCTTCGCGACGGCAACATCGGGAGTATTCAGATTGATGTTGTAGGCGATCAGGAATTTGCGAGCCCCCACTACTGTTGCTCCGGCCGTAGGGTGAACTCGAGCATCGCCAACATCAGGGGCGCGATCAGGGTTGCGAACGATTTCCTCGCGCAGCCCCTCGAATTGTCCGCGCCGAATATTCTCCAGATTCACGCGATCCGGCCGCTGCGCCGCGGCTTCATAGAAATAAACCGGTATGCGATAACGCCCCCAAATCTCGCGGCCGGCCTTTTTCGCGAGAATCACGCAGTCCTCTAAAGAAACGCCTTCGAGCGGGACAAACGGCACCACGTCTGTCGCACCGACGCGCGGATGTGCGCCCGTTTGCCGCGTCAGATCGATCAGTTCAGAGGCCTTTCCCACCGCCAGCACGGCAGCCTCAACGATCGAGTCCGGATCGCCCGCAAGAGTGATGACGCTACGGTTGTGATCCGCGTCACTCTCCCGAGCCAGCAGAAAAACTCCCGGAACTTCACTTATAGCGGCTACAATCGCGTCTACCTTGGATAGATCGCGGCCTTCAGCAAAATTGGGGACGCATTCAACGAGCCGTTTCATGGATTAGTTTTTGGTCGAGTGAATCACTACGCCGCGCTTCATCGTCAGGCTGCAGAGGTTCATACCAAAATAATACGGAATCTCCTGGTAGGAGGCCACGCTAAAGGCCGCAAGGTCCGCATATTTGCCAGCTTCAAGCGAGCCAATGCGGTCCTGCTGACGCAGCGAGTAGGCAGGATTAATCGTGGCAGCGGCAATCGCCTCCGCGGGAGTGACGCGCATTTGAGAGCAAGCAAGCGACAGAATCATCGGCATGCTGAGCGTGGGGCTCGTGCCCGGATTGAAATCGGTGGCTAGCGCTACGATGGCGCCCGCATCGATCAGCTTGCGCGCCGGAGCGTAGCAGCCGGTGCCCAGATGAAACCCGCAACCGGGGAGCAGAGTACATACGACATTCGAGAGCGCAAGCGCGCGGATGTCGTTCGCATCGATTTTTTCGAGATGATCGGCGCTCGCGGCCGTAAGCTCGATCGCCAAACGCGCCGCCCCCGTGCGCGCGAGCTGCTCGGCGTGAATCCGCGGCACCAAGCCGCAGGCTCGGCCTGTCGCGAGCACGCGCCGCGCCTGCGTCACGCTGAACGCACCGCGGTCGCAGAAAACGTCGCAGAACTCCGCAAGTCCGGTGGTTGCCACGGCCGGGATCCAACGTTTCACCAGTAAGTCCACGAACGCATCCGGTCGGCGTCGGAATTCCGGAGGCACAATATGTGCACCGAGAAAGGTTCGCGCGATATCGAGAGGCTGGTCCTGGTGGAGCTGCTGGAGAGTGCCGAGTATTTTCGCTTCGCTTTTCCAATCCAGACCGTAGCCGCTCTTGGCTTCGAGCGTGGTGGTGCCGTGCGCGGCGAATTCGCGGAGATGGGCGCTAGCCCTGGCTGTGAGTGCTTTTGCGGGTGAGCGCCGCAAGCGCTGAACGGTCGCGCGAATGCCGCCGCCATTCTTTGCGATCTGTTCGTATGTCTTTCCGGAGATGCGCTGCTCGTATTCGTCAGCGCGGCTCGCTGGAAAAATCAGATGAGTGTGCGAATCGACGAAACCGGGGAGAACCACGCGCCCGCCCAGATCGAGTTTTTCGGCGCGCCGCGCCCCGTGCAAGCGTTCGAGACGGCGCCGCGGGCCAACGGCGGCGATGCGGTCATCATGAATGAGCAACGCGCCATCGCGGATGATTCCAAGGTCCGAAAGAACGCGGCCACGCCGGGGGACAGCACCGCGCAGAGTAAGCAGCTCCGAACAACCGGTAATCAGCCAATCAGGCACGGTAAGTATCGCAATTGGAAGCAATCACGATTTGCCATCCGGCATCGGAATTTTGATCTCAGATTTACGGGCAAAGGTAATGGCCTCGGGATAGCCTGCATCCGCGTGGCGCGCGACTCCGATTCCCGGATCGTTCGTGAGCACACGCTCGATGCGCGCGGCCATTTCAGGCGTCCCGTCCGCGACGAGCACCTGACCTGCGTGGAGCGAGTAGCCGATTCCCACGCCGCCGCCATTGTGGATCGAAACCCAACTTGCCCCGCTCGCGGTATTGAGCAAGGCATTGAGCAGCGGCCAATCTGCCACCGCATCCGAGCCGTCGCGCATTGTTTCCGTTTCCCGGAAGGGCGAAGCGACAGAGCCGCAATCGAGGTGATCGCGGCCGATCACAATTGGCGCCTTCAATTCGCCACGCGCGACCAAATCGTTTAGCGCGAGGCCGAATTTCTCGCGCTGTCCATAGCCGAGCCAGCAGACGCGCGCCGGCAATCCCTGAAAGCGCACACGCTTCTGCGCGAGACGAATCCAGCGGCAGAGAATTTCATCCTGCGGAAACATTTCGAGGACGAGTTTATCGGTGCGATGAATATCGGTAGCTTCACCGGAAAGTGCGACCCAGCGAAACGGCCCGCGGCCTTCACAAAATAGCGGGCGAATGTAAGCGGGTACAAACCCTGGAAAATCGTAGGCGTTTTTTACGCCTTGCTCGAAAGCAAACGTCCGAATGTTGTTGCCGTAATCGAATGTGACGGAGCCAAGCTCTTGCAGCGCGAGCATTCCTTCCACATGCCTCGCAATCGAGTTGAGTGAGCGCTTGCGATAGCCCTCGGGATCGGCTTTGCGGAATTCGGCCGCTTGCTCGACGCTCAATCCTTGAGGAACGTAGCCGCCGATCGGGTCGTGGGCGCTGGTTTGATCGGTGAGGAGATCGGGGACCACACCGCGCCGGGCAAGTTCGGGAATCAAGTCCGCGCAGTTGCCGACGAGTCCGACCGATGTGGCTTCGCGCTTGCGGACGGCATTTTTCAGAATACGTAGCGCCTCGTCAAGATCGTTGACCATCACATCGCAGTAACCCGATTTCACGCGGCGCTTGATTCGGTCCGGATCAACGTCGATGCCAAGGAACGCCGCACCATTCAGCGTTGCGGCAAGCGGCTGCGCGCCGCCCATGCCTCCCATGCCGCCGCTGAGGATTAGTTTCCCGGCGAGATCACCGCCGAAATGTTTCCGCCCGGCGGCCGCGAAAGTCTCATACGTGCCTTGAAGGATTCCCTGGGTCCCGATGTAAATCCAGCTTCCGGCGGTCATCTGGCCGTACATCATCAGGCCGGCGCGGTCGAGCTCGTCGAAGTTTTGCCAATCGCTCCAGTGTCCAACGAGATTTGAATTCGCGATCAGAACGCGCGGGGCGTACGAGTGAGTGCGAAAGACACCCACCGGCTTGCCCGATTGCACAAGCAGCGTCTGATCGTTTTCAAGCTCCCTGAGCGAGGCGACGATGGCTTGAAAGCATTCCCAATTGCGAGCGGCTTTGCCGCGGCCGCCATAGACAATCAAATCTTCGGGCTTTTCGGCAACCTCGGGATCGAGGTTGTTCATCAGCATGCGCAGGGCGGCCTCCTGCTGCCAGCCCTTACAGGAGACGGCGGAGCCGCGGGGCGCGCGCTGGGGCTGATACGCGGCCGGGTTTTCCAGGGTTAGCTTCGCCATGGACACCCTTCCTGAGCGAATTGAGGGTCCTGGGTTTTGTGTCGATTAGCCGTGCCACCGAAGCTTTGTTTTGAATGACTTAGAGCACGTTCTAATCGGCTCGTACTGTCGATAAGACCGGCCGTCGGCGGTGCCTCATTCTGACGGGAACTAGGGCCTGTGGCCAGCAGCGGGATACACACCGGGACATAGGTATCCTGTCCGGCCCGGAGTGAGGGTCGGTGGCACGCCTCGCGTTTGATTCGCGCGTTCACGCGAACATCTTAGTACGGAATCAAGCGGGCGCAAGGGTGAGGTTGTGTGGACTTTTGGCGGAGAAGGGAGTCGCGTTCAGTAGCTATTCAATCAGAGTGATCTTGTGGCGGACGTAGTCGATCAAGACACCACTGAATTTTCCAATCACGTCCTGGCCGATGACACCGTCGATGTGAAGCCCAATTGAAGCTGCGAACCTCGCCATGTCGTAGGAGCATACGGGCACTTGAATGGAAGCGCCGCCGAGCGAAACGGCCGTCTTGACGATTCGAACGTCCACGGCGTTTCCGTCAGCGATCGAGATTGCGTTGCCCGAAGAGGTCTTCAGGCCATCGAGGATGGAAGGGTTGACAAAGGTCCTCATTGCGCCTGAGTCGAACAAAAGTGAAGCTGTCTTTCCGTTGATGTTCGCCTCGACGACGATCAGTCCCCCGGACAAAGAGAATGGAATCTCGACGGTTTTGACCTGGGCGCGAGCCGTCGGCGCTACACAAAACAAGAACGGGCACATCAAGGCGGCGGCGACGACGATCCAGAGTCGTTTCATGTTTTAACTCCTCGCCAGCGGAATCAGGACCCAGCCGAAGAGCGGTGCATCAGCGTTTCCGGCGTGGTCTGGCGGCGAGAATACTCGGGTGTGCGGATGGTTCAATGGACTGGAACTTGATTGATGCTTAGCTTCTCCTTAACGGCCAAGCGGCTGAAACAGAAGGGATTGCGGGCATGCCTTAACAAGATCTAGTAGTGGCGCGCGTCGGTTTACGATTGCCTCGATTTACGCGGTCGACAAGAGTGCCCGCGCCACGATGAGTTGCTACCGAGATTTTCAGATATTTGGCCGGGTATGTCCTCAGTGGTAAACTCCACGCACTAGAAGGTCCTCGATGAACCAGTCAAGCGCTTCCGGGCGCGTCGTCCGGTTCGGAACTTTCGAGGCGGACATCGCCGCGCACGAGCTTCGTAAGAACGGCGTGAAACTTCGCCTGCAGGAACAGCCATTCCGGGTGCTGAGTGTTCTCCTGGAAAATCCAGACCAAGTGGTGACGCGGGAAGAGTTGCGCCAAGGGCTGTGGCCCGCGGACACGTTCGTGGATTTCGACAATGGATTGAACACGGCCATCAACAAGATTCGGGAAGCGCTCGGCGATTCGGCGGAAAGTCCACGCTTTATCGAAACGATTCCGCGCCGAGGCTACCGCTTCGTAGCACCTGTCCAGGCCCCGCCCGCTGAACAAACTCACCTGCCGCCTGCACGCTTCCGGTCTGCCAGCAAGGGAATTGCCTGGTCGAGCGTCGCGGTTGTGCTGTTGTTGACGACCGCTGGCGGATATCTCTACTTTCATCACGCGCCGAAGCTGACGGAAAAGGATTCGATTGTGCTCGCGGATTTCACGAACACGACGGGCGACCCTGTCTTCGACGGCGCCCTGCGGCAGGGGCTGTCTATCCAGCTCGAACAGACACCGTTTCTAAGAGTCATTTCGGGCGACCAAGTCACGCAGACGCTGAAGATGATGGAGCAGCGCCCCGATGCCCGGTTGACGCCAAGCGTGGCGCGGGAAGTTTGCCAGCGCGCGAATGCGACAGTGGAAATCGAAGGTTCGATCGCCGCACTCGGGAATCAATACGTGCTCGGCCTAAACGCCGTCAACTGCGCCACCGGCGAAGCACTGGCGCAGGAACAAGTAACGGCCGATGGCAAGGAAAAGGTACTAAGCGCCCTCAACGATGCCGCCTCGAAGATGCGCTCGAAGCTCGGCGAATCGAGGGCTTCGCTCGAAAAATTTGATGCTCCGCTCGACCAAGCCACGACGTCTTCACTCGAAGCTCTGCAAGCGTACAGTCAGGGCCGCCAGGCATATTGGAAATCGGATTTTCCTTCCACAATCAGCTCGCTGCAGCGTGCGGTCGATCTCGACCCGAATTTCGCCTCGGCGTATTTGGTGTTGGGACTCGCGTACGAGTTCACTGATAGTCGTCTCGCGGCCGAGAACATCCAGAGAGCGTATGATCTGCGCGGCCAGGTCAGCGAGCATGAAAAACTCCACATTTCTGCGAACTACAGCAGAGTTATTACACGGGATTTCGAGAAGACGGCAGCAATCTTCGAGCAATTAACGAAAACGTTTGCACGGGATCCAGCGGCCTGGAACGGACTTGCTATGACTACCTATGGGTTAGGCCGGTTTGACGAAGCGGTGGTCGCCGAATTGGAGGCTGTGCGGCTGAATCCTTCATCATGGACCTATGGGCAAACCAGCAACCTTTACCTCCAGCAGGATCACTTCAAGGAAGCACGCGCAATGATCGATCAGGGTCGTTCCCGGAAGATCGAGCCGTATGGGGCTTCCTCGACATTGTACATTTTGGACTTTCTCCAGAACGATCAAGCAGGAATGGCCGAGCAAGCAAGCCGTCTAGACCCGGGGACCAGGTTTTGGGTCGATGCGAGCGCGGCGGCCTATAAGGGGCAACTCTCCCAATCCCGCACTGTGATTCGGAGCGCGATCACTGCGGCTGCGAAAGCGCATGACGAATCGGCGGCAGGTCTTGCCGCGATTTCGTCCGTTCAAGAGGCGCTGTTCGGCCGTCCTGCAGAGGCTAGAAGCGAAGCTTCGCAAGCGCTAAAACTGAATAGGGAATCCACGGATTCGGACACAGAGGGGATCGCCGCGTATTCCTTCGCTCTTGCGGGAGATACGGCCCGAGCGGAGAGGCTCGCCGCCAACTTAGACCGGCGCTTGCCTGAGGGCACATTCATGCAGTTTGTCTTTTTGCCAGCAATCCAAGCTGCCGTGGCGCTCAATCAAGGCAGACCGCAGGAGGCCATCGAAATCCTTCGGGTTGCATCTCGGTACGACCTCACACCGACCGGAATAGATGTGGTCTATCTTCGAGGTGAAGCGTATCTATCTGCGCATCAAGGTGCCGAGGCCGCGACCGAATTCCAGAAAATCCTGGAACATCGCGGCCTCGTCGGTAACGACCCTATCGGGGCCCTCGCGCATCTGGGTCTCGGCCGTGCATACACCTTGCAAGGCGATACGGCGAAAGCGAAGGCAGCCTATCAGGATTTCCTGACGCTGTGGAAGGATGCCGATCCGGACATCCCTATCTACAGGCAAGCCAAAGCCGAATACGCCAAGCTGAAATAGCGGTGGGGATTCGTCCTCTCTTTACCTGGACATACCTACGGGAATCATGGCGTGTTCGTACGGCGTGCCAGCCCACATCATGTAGGGCTTGGTTGGATCGGGGTCCTTGGCTCTGGTGTAGCCGAGCGCCTTGGCTGGCGGCCCGAAAATCATGATGTGCGGGCCAGTGACGACCCAATGGTTATCGGCAGTCTTTCCGGTGGCGTACGGATCGGTGTTGCTGGCGCCCTTGTCACCGGCGAGCATGTACGAAATGCCTACCTTGTCGGGCGGCGGCATGTGCATCATCAACGCGTGGATAAAT
>DATDMO010000165.1:0-3141 GCA_036518755.1 Candidatus Acidiferrales bacterium
GAGAGCTTCCTTGAAGAGTCCGTTGTTTTCGTAGCAGTGAGTCAGAAAGTGATGGGCGGCAAAGTTGTTTGGATCGAGGGCCAGCACCCGATTGAAAAACGTGGCTGCTTGCATATCGATGCAGCCCTGTCCGTCCGCGAAAGGCGAAGGCTCCTGCGCCACGCCGCGAAGGAGAAGAAACATAACATCATCGGGATAGGCGCCCAGCGCATCGTCCAACGCATCGCGGACAGCCAATTCGCGCTCGATTTTGCTGGGATCGAGCATCGCGTTCAGTTGTAGAGCGCGAATTTGGATTCGTCGGCGCTCCCGGTCGGTGATTTCTGAGGAGAGCGATTTTGCGCGCGCCAGTGCGGTTTCGGCTGCGTGGAAATCCATGGGTGAGTACGCATAGCTCAAGCCCACATACGCCATCGCCAGCTTGGGATCGTAATGCAGGGCTTCGTAAAACGAGCGAGCGGCCTGGGCCCAGAAATAGGATTCGAGATAGGCGAGCCCCTGGTCGTAAAACTCTTGTGCTTCTTTTGAAGACGTTGAAACTTGCTCGTGAATCGACCCGATGCCGGTTTGTAAGGCAATCGGGCGCTCGAGAAACGCCAGCGGGATCCAGCCCACGCGCTGGTGAGACTCAGAGTGACCGGCTTGAGCGCGCGAGAGTGAGCAGAAAGCAAATCCTGCCATGAGGCAGCAAGCCGCCAGGGCCAACAGCTTCTTCACCAACGTTCGATGAAAAGACATTCACCTCATTTTCGTATCTGGATGTGAATCTTGTCCACACCGTTCCAGAGGTAACCGCCTGGATTCCAGCGAGGCTCCATCGGCTGAACGCGCCCGGCGCTATCGGTTGCGCGAGAGAGAATTAGGTAGGATCCCGGTTCGACTGGATGCCAGTCGTAATGCCACAGACGCCAGGCGTACTTCGAATGGTTCGGTCCCAAAGCGGCTGGGTGCCATGCCCTGCCACCGTCGGTGGAAACGTCCACGCGAACAATCGCCGATTCGCCTGCCCAACTCGCGCCGCGAATCGTCAGCGGCCGGCGCGGTGTCGCTTCGAGGACGGCACCGTCCGCGGGCTGAGCGATGATGGATTTCACGCGCAGCGAGGTGAGCGAGATCGTTTTCACGGGTCCGGTTTCTGCTCCGGCTCCGGATGCGACCGGTATGCGATATCCGGGGTCCATGTAGAATCCGTGGAACTCGTGCGAAAGAACGCGAATCTCCTGCAGCCATTTGATCGACGCCGAGCCAATCCAGCCGGGAACAAGAGCGCGCACCGGAAATCCGTGGGAGGGCGTGAGCGCTGAATCGTTCATTTTTGTTGCGAGCAATGTGCTCCGCTCGATTGCTTTTTCGATGGGAATGCTGCGGACGAATTCCGACGCGCCCGGGGGAATAACGTCGAGGCCCCGAAACGCCACGTGCCTGGCAGTCGGCTTCAGGCCAGCAAGACGCAGTACGGCAGCGAGGGAAGGTCCCTCGAAGGCCGCGTTCCCCACGGCGCCGCGACCCCAGCGTACGCCGCCGATCGGCGGGCTGAAGTTGACACGGCTGTTCCCCGCGCACTCAAGCGTATTGATCACCTTGGAAGTGGCAAGTTGCATGAAGTCGTGAAAGTTGATGCTGAGGGGCCGTTCCACTTCTCCCGTAATGGAAAGCGTCCAAACGGATGGATCCACGGCCGGTGGCATTAGAAGGTTGTTTCGGACGAAGAAGCTGTCAACAGGAGTGATCCAAGAATTCAGCAGGGACATGGGCATTTCAAGCGTGAGATATTCTGTCGAGTAGACGATCATGCCGTCGTTAACGGCTTGGGGTTGGGCGGGGCGGTCAGGAACTGCCAGGGAGCGCAAGAGCCGCGTCGGCAGGGAGGGGCCCGCTAGTGCAGCGAAACCGAGTACACCAAACGAACTTCGCAGAATGTCTCGTCTATTCAACAGTCCATCCAAGTGAAGGAAAACTCCTCCGATTCGGGGTTATGGTACCACGCGGAAACGGTCGCTCGGCGCGTTTGGACTCGAATTCTTATCCGGGAATCCATAGTAAGGCTTCAGGTCTATATGAATATTGGGAGCATAAATCCAATTTGGAGCACCGAGCCAGCCATTGTTCCAATAACTTACTTGTTTTCAATCGATTATCTCGAGTACTTTTTAGCGGCCCAGTGGTAGCGAGATTGCGTTCGTAATTCCGCATTTTCCGTTCCGTCAAATCGCGTAAACAGAACCCAAGGCAAAAAGCTGTCGGGGGTGACAGTTGGGTTCGGGAGCCGAAAGATGAAGAGAATCGCTTTTTATGTTGTCATGTGCACGCTTTTGGCGTGCGGATTGGCGGGGTTCGCCTCAGCACAAACGACGGGCGGAACGCTCCGCGGAACGATCGCCGACAGCCAAGGGCTGCCAATTACCGGGGCGACGATCAGCATCACGAACCAGCAGACGAACGTAGTAATCAATTTAAGCTCGACTGCCGCTGGCCTCTACAACTACCCCGACCTACCGGTGGGCGCATACACGCTGACGGTCGAGAAGTCGGGATTTCAGAAGGAAATCCGCAGCGGGATACAGGTTTTCGCCAACCAGGTGACCGAAGTCAATATCAACCTGGCGGTGGGCGCAGTGACGAGCACAATCGAAGTTACAGGCGCGACGCCCTTGGTGCAGACAGGAACCTCGCAGATTTCGAATGACTTCACCAGCATGCAAGTGACACAGCTCCCCAACCCGGACCCGTCGGGTTCGCAGTTGCAACTCGCATTGCTCGCCCCGGGGGCAACTTCGCAGCAGGCCGGCGTCTTGGGTGAAGGCGGTTCGATCGGCGGCACGCGGCCGCGCATGAATAGCTTCACGATTGACGGCGTGGACGACAACCGAATAGACCTCACTGGCCACACACAGTATGTAATTCCGGAATCCGTTTCAGAATTCAACTTGCTTACGAACCAGTTCGCAGCCGAGTACGGCCACTCGGCCGGCGGGCAATTTAACACCATCACAAAATCGGGCACCAACGACTGGCATGGTTCAGCGTGGGAATATAACAACAACCGCAACTATAACGCCTACGACAACCTGGAGAAGCAAAACGTTGATGCCAACGGCAAGGTCCTTCCCAAACCGCGGTACGACTTCAACCGAACTGGCG
>DATDMO010000166.1:0-19253 GCA_036518755.1 Candidatus Acidiferrales bacterium
ACACCGGAGATCAGGGCGAATCCGACGCTCAGGGCAACTGGCGCATTACAGGACGCCTGAAGAATCTGATCGTCCTCGATTCGGGCCACAACGTCGCCCCCGAGCCTTTGGAGGATGCGATTGCCGCGCGCGTACCGGAAGCGCAGCACGTGATTTTGGTCGGCAATCGACGCAGTTCCCTAGCAGCTCTGGTCGCTGCACCCGGAACGAACGGCAACGTCGTGAAAACAGAGCGCGTCCAATCGGCGCTCGACGCGATCAACGCCCATCTGCCGCATTACAAGCAGATTCGCGCCTTTCACCTGATCCCCGAACCATTCAGCATGGAAAACGGTTTGCTCACCACTAATGGAAAATTGAAACGCGACGCAATCGCCGCGCGATTTGCCTCAGCAATTGACCAGCTCTACCGGAAGAAGCTGGCATGAAGCCGTTTCGCGGTCAAGCGCTTTCATGGCAAATGGCGAATGGGGTGATCGAGCTGCTGCTCGACCGCGGACCTTGCAACGAAATCGGTTCGGCCACCCTCGGCGAACTTGAGCAATTCGTCGGCGAACTCGAATCCGTCTCAAAATCCGCCCACGCGCTGATTATTTCCAGCGCTCGCAAGGAAGGTTTTTGCGCGGGCGCGGATCTTCGCGAGCTTTACGAACGTTCCCAGAAGTTGGCTCAGGCCGCGCGCGCCGCCGGCGTCCGCGACTTCCTCGAAAGAATTCACCGCGTCATGAATGCGATCGATGCCGCCCCGCTCACCACCATTGCCGCGGTCCACGGCGTCACTTTCGGAGGCGGCTTCGAATTGGCGCTCACCTGCGATCTGATTATCGCCGACAAAATGACGCGTTTTTGCTTTCCCGAACTGCGTCTCGGTCTGATTCCCGGTTTCGGCGGCATTCCGCGGCTCAAGCGCGATCTCGGAAATGCCGTCGTGCGCGATCTGCTCCTCACCGGCCGCAGCATCAACGCCGAGAAAGCGCAATCCGTCGGTTTGGTCAGCCAGGTAACGGCAGAAGGCGGCGTCTTGCGAGTTGCGCGCGCAACGGCCTTGCAGCTTGCCAAATTTGACCGAACGACAACTATAACGGCCAAACAGTTCATCAAACCGCTGCCCCACGACGACTTGCGCCGCGAAATCGAAATTTTTTGCGACCTCTTCACGCGCCCTGCTGTCGAGGCCGGCCTGCGCAAGTTTGTGGAAAGCACCGATGCGCTGCCCTATTTGCCGTAGGCCGCGCCTGGAACAGAATCTCCGGCCAAGTTCCGTGAGCGGTATGGCAAGATGTGAGCTATGACCACCCTGGAAAACACCACCGCCGAGATTCTGAAACTCGCCTCCGTGCACTTTGGCGTTCCCCGCGAGCAGCTTGCTCCCGACGACGATTTTTTCCGCAAGCTCGGCATCAATAGCCTGCAGGCGCTCGACCTGCTCACCCGCATCGAGCAGCATTTTCATATCGAGCTGCCGGATTACGAGCTTCAGGGCGTCACCGATTTCCGGACGCTCGCGGAACGTATACAATCCCGCCTTTGATGCTGGACCTGCGCCAATACAACTGTTTGGGCGAAGCTCTGCAAGCCGCCATTGCTCGCTGGCCTGAGGAAATTTGCCTCATCGAAGCCGATCGCGACCGCGAGAAGGCTCGCCTCACCTATCGCCAGTTCGGCGACGCTGCTCTGCGCTTCGCACGCGCCTTGCAAGAAAATGGCTTCCGCGAAGGCTCACGCGCCGCCATCATTATGAGCAATCAATCGAAATGGCTGATTTCCGCCTATGCGATTTTCTTTTCAGGCGGCGTGCTGGTTCCACTCGATTACAAACTCACTGCATCCGAACAAGCGCAGCTTCTCGCGCACTCAAAAGCGGAACTCCTCGTCACCGAATATCATTTGTGGCGCGCCCTCGCGCAGGACGACAAATTCAAGACCCTCGCCCCGCGCACCGTAATCGTAACCGATGCGTCTGCGAATACCGACCTCTGCGGTGCAAAACGCTGGGAAGAATTTCAGGATTCGCGCGAGCCGACATTCGTGAAGCGCCGGCGCAACGATCCCGCCTGTATCGTTTATTCCTCTGGCACCGGAGGCCGCCCCAAGGGCTGCGTCCTCACGCACGACAATTATCTCGAGCAGTGCATCGCCGTAACTCCGATTTTTCCCTTTTGGCCGGGCGCGCGTTATCTCAGCATCATTCCCACCAATCATGCGATCGACTTCATGGGCGGCTTCATCATGCCCTTCACCGGCGGCGGGACCGTTGTCCATCTGCGCACGCTCCGCCCCGAATTCATTCGCGACGCATTCACTCGCTACAAAATCGCCTACATGGCCGTCGTTCCGCTCATCTTGAATAATCTTCAACGCGGGCTCCGCGAAAGATTTGCATCCCTTCCGCCATTCAGGCGCCGCGCGCTGAACGCCCTGATCGCAGCTAACAAAGCGCTCACGCGCCGCCGCCCGCGAACTGCACTCAGCCGCATGCTTCTGAAGGATATCCATCAGGCTTTTGGTGGCGGCCTTCGCGCGCTCCTCGTCGGCGGAGCGTTCACCGAGCCCGCCACCATCGAGTTTTTCCACGATCTCGGCATTCCCATCTACAACGGCTACGGCTGCACCGAAGCCTGCACCGCCATCACCCTGAACGATCTCAAGCCGTTTCGCGCCGATTCAGTCGGCCGCCCGGTACCCGGAATGGAGATTCGCATTCTCAATCCCGACGCGGAAGGAATTGGCGAAGTCACCGTCCGCAGCAAGACGGTAATGTCTCACTACCTCGACGATCCTGAAATGACTGCCGAAACAATCGTTGATGGCTGGCTCATTACCGGCGATCTCGGCCGCATCGACTCAACCGGCGATCTGCAACTCTTCGGCCGCAAGAAAAACATGATCGTCACCGAGGAGGGGAAAAATATCTACCCCGAGGACGTCGAAGCCGCTTTTGAACGCGCGCCCGCCAAAGAACTCTGCGTCTTCGCCGCAAATTATCTTTGGCCCGCGCGCACCTTGGCCGGCGAGCAGCTTGTCCTCGTCGTGCATCCCGAAACCCCGCCTCCAATTCCGCAAGAAATTATTGCGAAGCTTGCCGAGCACAATCGCCGCCTTGTGCCTTACAAGCGCGTCGGCGGCTACCTTGTCTGGAACGAGGATTTTCCCCGTACCGCGTCCATGAAAGTGAAGCGCGCCGAGCTCGGCGACCAAATCCGCAACGCTCTTGGCCGCGAGGCCGTGGTGCCGCTGTGATCGCAGCCCCGCTTGCGACTGCGGAGCTCAATCGGCCGGCGGTGAACGCGCGCTTTTTCGCCATCGTCAATCCCGCCGCCGGCGGAGGGCGATGTGGCGCCCTCGCTCCGGCAGCGCTCGATCGCGTCCGCTCGCTCGGCATTGATCTGGAAGTCGCTCAAACGCGCTGCCGCGGCGAAGCCACCGCGCTGGCCCGCGCCGCCTACGCACGAGGCTTTCGAAATTTCCTCGCGGTCGGCGGCGACGGCACATCCTACGAAATCGTGAATGGCCTTTTCCCCGAAGCGGTCTCGGCCGCTCCGCCCGTCCTTGGCTTTTTGCCTCTCGGCACCGGCAATTCCTTTCTACGCGACTTCACCACACGCGGCATCGAGCACACCATCGACGCGCTCAAAGCCGCCCGTCGCCGCCCGTGCGATGTAATCCGTTTGCGCCATGCGGATGGCGACATCTACTTCATCAACATGCTGAATCTAGGCTTCGCGGCGGACGCCGGCGAAGTGGCCAACAGAAAATTTAAGCGTTGGGGTCAGGCTAGCTACGTACTCGGTGTTCTTGGGCGACTCGTGCGCCTCGAGCACCGCGCATTTCCTCATCGTCTTGAATCGAGCAGCGAATGGGATCGCCGCGAATGCCTCTTCCTCGCTTTCGCCAATAGCAAATACACGGGCGGACAAATGCTGATCGCGCCTCACGCGGATCCCTCCGACGGCCAGATCGAATATGTCCGCTGGTCGCCTATCGGCCGTCTGCGCCTGCTCTGGACTTTCCCGCGCCTTTTCACCGGCACTCACATCAGCCATCAGCTCGCCTCGCGCGCCGCGACCCGCGGGATCGAACTCGACCTTCCCGGCCCCGTCAACGTCATCGTGGACGGCGAAGTGCTCCAGCTCAAATGCCGCTCCGTCGAAATCTTGCCCTCCGCGTTGGAAGTGATCGTATGACGAAAGCGTGGCTCGTCGTTCGCTCGGCCCTCCTATGGGCCGTTAGTGGAATTCATTTTTTCGTCGTCGGTTTTTTTCTGGTTCTTTTCGGGCTTTGCGTTGACCGCCGCAAATTCGACTGGGTCAATCGCGCTTTCTTCCGCAACATCGTTCGCCTTGCCGGCGTAAAATTCGAGGTGCGAAAATCCCCGGGCTTCGATCCCAAGCGCACGAGTATTTTTATCTGCAACCACGTGAACCTTTTCGATCCTTTTGTAATTTATTCTGCAATTCCTCAGTTCGTCCGCGGATTTGAGCTCGAATCGCATTTCCGCGTGCCGATTTATGGCTGGATGATGGGCTGGTTTGGAAACATCGCCGTGCCGGACGCGCCTAGCCGCGAAGGTCTCGAAATGATGACGCGCCGCTCCAAGGCGGCTCTCGATTCAGGCATCAGCCTCATCGCTTTTGCCGAAGGGTCGCGCACGCGCGACGGCCACGTTCACGAGTTCAAGAAGGGCATCTTCAGAATCGCGCAAAGGTATGGCATTCCCCTGGTGCCTATGAGCATTGTGGGATCGTACGAATTCTTCCAGACCGGAAACTGGATGCTTTATCCGGGAAAGATCACCGTCTATCTGCACGATACGATCGAAACCGCGCAGCTCGGACGCGCCAACGTGGATGTCCTGCGCCGCCGCGTGCAAGAAATCGTCGCGGCGCCCGTCGAGGAATCCCTCGTCGTTGCTCCGCAATCGGAACTTGACACTAAAACGGCTGCGGAACAGTAGCGCCCGGAATCGCGCGTCCGGCCCGCAACTCTCGCCACGTGTACACCACCCGGTGGATTACCGTAATCGTCGAAAGCGTCGCAATCACCCACAGCACCGGCGCCATCCGCCGCAATCCCCCGCCGATGATCAGCAGCACCAGCCGCTCCGGCCGTTCCATGAATCCTACTTTGCACGATGGAATCAGAGACTCGGCCCGCGCGCGCGAATAGCTCACCATGAACGAGCTGGCCATTGCCACAGCGGCCAGCGCCATGTAGAAGTTGCGCCCAATCAGCGTGTAATGCACCACCAGGCCCATGTACAGGGCCAGGTCGGAATAGCGGTCCAGCGTCGAATCGAGATATCCACCGAACGCGGTCACTTGCCCCGCGCGGCGAGCCACTTGCCCGTCCGCCATGTCGAGGAAGCCCGCTAGAAACAGCACGGCCGCGGCCTGATGAAAAAGCCCCGTCGCAAACAGCGCCGCCGCAGCCGCATTTACCGCCAATCCCAGAAACGTGAACGCGTTTGGCGTAAGCCCCGTTGCTGTCAGCGCCGTCACCACATGCCGCAGAAGCCAACCGGCTCCTTCACCAATCCAAAACGTGATAGGCCGTGCCACAGCTTTCGTTTTCTGCATTATCACCAGAAATCATACACCGGCTTGCATGCCCGTCATTCTAGGAAACTACTCGACCCGAATGGACGAGATCCGATTATTCCAGGTGTGAGGGGGCATTTGTGATACCTGCATTTGCTGCAAGTTTGGCTGGTCACCGCGGAACCTGTCGCGCGCGCCTCTAAAGTTTTGCTTGTCGTAAATGATGACGCGAGCACCGCCGAATGTCCGAATCGAAGAAATGTCATTTCCGTATCCTGGCAGAGACTCGCGCTCTTCTCCTCGACGCATGCAGAAATAGTTGCCACCAAATCCTCTGTCCGTGTAAAAGCAGGCTCCTCCAGATTCCCAACGTCCTCCGTGTGCGTTGCCCCGCGGTGGCCAGGTATCGTCGGGATCACGATCCCACCAACCATTACGGTTGTCCCTTCCGTAACCCTGGTCCCCGCGGCCTCCGCGGTCATCGTTCCAGTTTCCCCCTCCGTGCCCGCGCCGCACCCTGAAATACGCGCGACACCCGTTGTCTACCCAAAGCCCGCGCTCGTCCACTCCCCACGAACGTCCTTCCACGCAGGGCGATCCGCTGATCTGCTTCTCGAATCGCACCTGGTCGGGATCGTAGTTGCCGCAATAGTTTCGCCGCCCATTATTGGATTCGCATTTGATCGAGTTCTGTGCGGCCCCCAAACTAGGGAAAACCGAAAAAACCGCCACGAGCCCAACTAGACGAAGATAGGCACGCAAGTTCATGGGAAATCCTCCTCTTTACGACCGGTGTTTGCTGCGTAAGCGTCGGTTAGGTCTCACGGGATACGATTGGTTGACCATCGGAACGTCTCGACCCGGCGCGGTAGCGAATCCCCGCATCCGCAATACTTGACTTCTTGCGCGCGAGCATCGCGCCAGACACATCCAATTGCAAGGAAAATTGGTGTCACGGCAAAATCGCTTCCCGCTAATTCTCGCAACTCATTTCGTTTCAGCGCATCAGTGGTGCCCGGGGTGGGGGTCGAACCCACACGACGCGTGAGCGTCAGGGGATTTTAAGTCCCCCGCGTATGCCATTCCGCCACCCGGGCAGTGCTAAGAAATATAGCCGCTTTCACCCGCTAGATGTGAGTCTGCCTGTGCAGTAGCCTTCCCCGGAGCAATTCTGACACCGTCCGCACCTCCGTTCCAGCCATAACGAGCTTAGCCTTGAGATTGACACTCATCGTGGGCTGTCTTAAGCTGCAGACCCTAGCGTGAGACGCCGCCACCGAGATTCTGAAACCAACGTTGTCCTACCCACCAATGGGGAACTTCTCATTTTGGATGCATTGTGGGATCTGGGAGAAGGTACCGTGCAGAATATCGCCGATCGATTGCCATCGACCCCACGCGCTAACTACAAGACTGTCCAAAGCCTCCTCAGAATTATGGAGAGTAAGGGTCTCGCAAAGCATACGACGCGCGGCAGAGCCTTTGTTTACATTGCGAGCGTGACTCGAGACGAAATCCGGAAAATCTCGGCCAAGCGCCTCCTCGAACGGAATTTCCAGGGTTCATACACGGCGATGCTAGTCAATCTGCTCGATAACAGTCATGTGAAGGAACAGGAACTAGACGAGCTTGAAGCGTTGATTCGCCGATATCGGGAGCAAAAGAGCCAAGAGCGATAGATAGAGACCAAAGTGAAACCGATGCTGCACTTAAGCGGATTGGCACTGGTCACCACCGGCTTCCTTCGAATTCTAGCCGCCTGTGCGCTTTTCGCCGTGCTGGCCTGGTTGAC
This sequence comes from Candidatus Acidiferrales bacterium, assembly GCA_036518755.1. Lineage (GTDB taxonomy): Bacteria > Acidobacteriota > Terriglobia > Acidiferrales > UBA7541 > Palsa-295. Next base: position 7,330 of record DATDMO010000166.1, read on the forward strand.
CTCACAATCCCGCATACGTTATGCCCTTTGGCTCCTTTTTCTGATCGGCGCGGGCTTTTATTGGGCGACTCTCTTCGTGCAAGTCCTCGCGCCGCCCCAGCCTCTCGCGACTGCTGCGTCTCGGTGGGTCGTCCCTCTCGCACACGTAGCCGGTAGCAACCCGCCGACCGGCCTTAAGATTCCCTTGAAGTGGGACAGCCCCCTCGAATTAGCCGGTGGCGTTCTCGTCTGGATCTATTTCGGCGGATTGCTTCTCATGCTCCTTCGCTTGGCTCAACGCAGGCGCTCTTTGCACCGGATGGTTGTGAAGGCGCAATCGGTGTCTCCGATCGTGGACAGCACGTTCATGGCACAATGCGATCGTCTCGGGGTTTCGCGATGCCGAATTCTGGAGCTGCCGGGGCTTTGCTCGCCGGGCGTGGCCTACGCATGGAAGCCCGTAGTCCTCATCCCCGAGGATCTTTGTAGCTATCTGGATGGCGAGCAGTTTATCGATATCCTACACCACGAATTGATTCACGTTCGGCGTATGGACTTTCTCTGGGGCACACTCGGAGACTTGGTGGGCTGCTTGTTATTCTTTCATCCCGCCGTTTGGCTAGCTCTGAGGAATCTAGGTCGCGAGCGCGAGCTCGCTTGTGACCAGGCGGTAATGAAATTGCGCCGCGGGCGCCGCACGGATTATGCCTCGTGCCTCACACAATTGGCCCGCCGCCGCGTTCTCGGTCAGCAACTTGATCCACCCTCGCACTTGGCACTGCTGAACTCTTTCTTGGCCTTTCGCGTGAGGACTTTGCTGGCTGGAGATCGTCGGCGTGGCCTCGCAGGGCGAAGTGCCGCCGTTGCGCTTGGCCTCCTAGCCCTGCCCGTTTTCTTCGCCGGATGGTCGTCCCTCTCTCTGGCCATCGAGCTTCCTTCGCCTCCAATCGTCAACACTTCGTTGCTGGTGCGGCGTGGACACTCGCCAACCCCCTCGAAGATTGCCATTCGGCACCGGAAGCTAAATGGCCGATCCATAGAGACTATCCTGCCGTTGCCGAATCCGCCCGTGACTGGCCAAATTCCCATGGCTCGCCAGCTTTCTTCCGACCAGCCCGTGCCGAACCGTGACAGCGGCGACGTCGAAGTGCTCTCACCGCCTCTGGACGCCGAAGCATCGCAGCCGGAGGTTCCTCCCGGGTTGGTCTGGGCTGAGGCACCCGCCTCAAACGCCACGCCCTCCATGCCGAAAACGATTATGGGCGCGGCTGTTGATGCTTTGGGACGTGTCGTTCTCAGAAGAAGGCCTGGGGGCGTAGACAAAGACAAAGACTAACGTGCGAAGCCCTAACGTCCGTTGGTAGTGCGTCCGGTTCGACCACAGATCCTTCTCTTCCTTCCTGAAAGCACTTCCAACGGAGTTGCCGAAGCGACCCTCAAAACTGTCTTGACTCGTAGTCTTAAAAGAGCAAGACTCAAGCCTCAGGTCTTAAGCGTTTAAGACTTGGACTCACCCAAATCCTTTTATGAGCAGCACGGCGTCGAGGTTGAGTCGCCGTCGGCTGTGGGATCTTGCCAGTTGTGCGGAATCGCGGGCTTTACACACAAACACTGGGCTCCCCCTCCTGATCGCATAGAGCGCGCGGTCAGCACCTTACTTCATCGTGGCCCCGACGCGCACGGCGTCTTCCGGTCGAGCACTTGCTCGCTGGGTGCCACACGCCTAAGAATTATCGACCTTGAATTCGGTGACCAACCCATCACCGCGGATGATGGCGACACCACTATCGTCTTCAATGGTGAGATCTACAACCATTGGGAATTGCGCGCCGAACTCGAAGGACTCGGCTATCGATTCCACACTCGCACGGATACCGAAACCGTTCTCCATGCCTTTCTCCAGTGGGGAACGGCCTGTTTCTCACGACTGCGCGGAATGTTTGCGATCGCCCTCTGGACTGAATCGAGTAAGCGTCTCATCCTGGCCCGCGATCGTATGGGCATCAAACCGCTCTATCTGGCGCATAGGGGAAACGACCTTTTCTTCGGATCCGAATTGAAGGCCATCCTCATCCATCCGGAAATCGAACGCCGCATCAGCCTCCAGGGTCTCGATTGCTACCTATCATTGAACTATGTGCCGTGTCCTTGGACGCTTGTGGAGGGAATCGAGAAACTTGCTCCGGGCCACTGGTTCGAATGGCGAGATGGCAAGACCAGATCGGAGCCTTATTGGCGTTTGCCGTCCGGGTCGCTCAGCAACGTAACGCTCGCTGCTGCCAAAGAAGAACTCGATTTCCTGCTGAGACAATCCGTTCGAGAGCATCTCCTTTCCGATGTTCCGCTTGGTGTGTGGCTCAGCGGAGGAATCGATTCTTCCGCCATCCTCCACTACGCTGCCAAAGCATCAACTTCGCGGCTTAGAACACTCTCCATTTCCTTTTCTGGACGCAGTTTCGATGAGGCGAAGTACATTCAGCAGGTCGCTCGCCAGTATGGAACGGACCACGAGCAATTCGACCTAAGTCCAGGAGACTACCTCGCGGACGCGATCGAAGAGTTTGCGTACTACAACGACGAGCCCACCGCGGATGCTGGTGCCCTGCCCTTGTGGTTCCTTTCGAAGCTGAGCAAAACGAAAGTCACAGTCACCCTCAGCGGGGAGGGTGGCGACGAGATTTTCGGCGGTTATGTCACCTATCGAGCGAACCATCTCGCCAAAGCCGTCCGCCGCTTGCCGGCAGTCGCCTTCCGCTTGGGCCTCAACGCGTTGCGCGCCTGGCCGGTTTCTGACGATAAGATTAGCTTCGAATACAAGGCTAGGCGTTTCCTTGAAGGTTGCCTGATGTCGCCGGCACAGGCGCATGTCTACTGGAACGGGACATTTTCAGAACAACAAAAAGGGTCCCTGCTGGTACCGAATCCGCCGGACGCTTTCGACCGCCTCGTGAACGAGTTGAGGCTGAGGTTACTCGCGGGAGATGATCTGTCCGCCTATATTTGGTTTGACCAAAAATACTTTCTGCCGGACGACATTCTCATGAAAGTCGACCGGATGAGTATGGCGCATGCGATCGAGGCGCGGCCTCCTTTCCTCGATCACCGCATCGTGGAATTCGCAGCATCTCTGCCCCCGTCGTTCAAAATAAAAGGTTCGCGTCAAAAGCTGCTGCTCAAGGAGGTGATGAAAGACAAGTTGCCGAACGCGGTCTTACAGCGGCGAAAAATGGGGCTGGATATTCCCGCGCATGACTGGCTGAGGGGACCTCTCCGGACTCTGTTGCTAGACACGCTCCTGACAAGCGATCCGGTCTACGAAAATTTGTTTCGGCCTAACGCCATCGAAACCTGCGTCCGGCAACACCTCGAGAGGCGCGCCAATCTCGGCTATCACCTTTGGGGTTTGATGATCCTAATTCTTTGGATGAGGAAATGGCGAATTCAGGCGGCACCGATTTCCACACCGCGCGAGCGAGTGACGGAAAATCTCCTCACCTCTATCTAACCGTTCTCCTCTTCTCGAGTGCGGTGTACCTCGGTTGCATCGTATCTCCGCCGTCCCTCTTGGACGATGTCGATGCCGTGCAAGCGCAAATCGCGCGGAACATGATCACCTCAGGCGACTGGGTGACACCCCATCTGGATAAAATCCCTTACTTGGAGAAGGCTCCTCTTCTCTATTGGATGATCGCTGCCTCCTATAAAGTATTTGGAATCACCGATTGGGCTGCGCGCATCCCTCTGGCGCTTACCGTGGTGGCGCTTTGCTGCATAACGGCCGCGTTCGGCGTTTGGGCATTCGGAAGGCGTGCCGGATTTTACGCTGGCTTGTGTATCTCCACGTGCGTCGGCTTGTTTCTTTTCACCAGAATTCTCAACCCCGACGCCATGCTGACGCTCACCGTCACCTTGGCCATGTGGGCGTTTCTGCGAGCCCTTGATGCGGAAGAAGTTCACCCGCGCTTTTGGTCCGCCGTGCTGGCCGTCTGTTTGGCCGCCGGCCTGTTGCTTAAGAGCCTGGTCGCGGTTATTTTTCCGGTTGGCGCGGGCCTGCTCTATCTTTTGTTGACGCGGCAGCTCCTGTCCTCAAGAACCTGGAAACGTCTCCACCCCTTCAGTGGACTGGCGATCGTGCTCCTGCTTGCCGCGCCTTGGCACATTCTGGCGATGCTGCGCAATCCGCCCTATTTCGCCTTTACCCTCCACTCCGGCCCGGGCCAATACCACGGATTCCTTTGGTTTTTCTTCATCAACGAGCAATTGCTTCGTTTCCTCAATCTCCGCTACCCGCATGACTACAATACGGTGCCGCGCCTCTGGTTCTGGCTATTGCATTTGGTTTGGCTGTTCCCCTGGAGTGTTTATCTGCCGGCCGTCGCTAGGCTTTCATTCAAGCCGGTTGATCGCGCTGGCAGGACCCGCCTGCTTGCCCTGTGTTGGATCGGCTTCGTCCTGGTCTTCTTCACATTTTCGACCACGCAGGAATACTACTCAATGCCATGCTACGCAGCGTTCGCGCTGCTGTTGGGGTCGGCGATGGCTGTGGGCGGCGACTCGATTCGCCGAGGCACCCGTCTGCTAGCGGTGATTTCCGCCGGCGCCGCCATCGCGATTGTTGTCATCCTGATCCACGTGCGTAGTCTTCCCACACCGGGCGATATCTCGGGTGCGCTGAGCCGGAATCCCTCAGCGTAGACGCTCTCGCTCGGCCACATGTTGGATCTCACTCTCGACTCGTTCGCTTATCTTCGCGCCCCTCTGATTGTCGCCGGAGTTGCCTTTGTCATCGGAACCCTCGGAACGTTCCGAGCAACCGGCCAACGCGCATTTCTGGCCTCCGCGTTCATGATGGTTGTATTCTTTCACGCCGCGCGTTTGGCTCTCGTAGTTTTCGAGCCATATCTGTCTTCACGCCCACTCGCGAATGCAATTGTCGCGTCCCCACCAGGCGCCTTGATTGTGGATCGCTTCTACTACACATACTCGTCCGTTTTCTTTTATACGGGGCGCGACGCTTTGCTCCTGAATGGGCGCATTCTAAACATGGAATACGGCTCGAACGCGCCCGGCGCGCCGCAGGTGTTCATTGATGAAGAGCAATTCAAACGTCTGTGGCTTCAGCCATACAGGTACTACCTGGTCACGAAGCAGTCTGCTCTGCCTGACTTCGAGGCGCTTGTCGGAATAGAACGCGTGAACATCGTTGGCACAAGCGGAGGGAAGGTCGTCTTGACAAATTTGCGCAAGGCTCCGGAAGCCGTGCTGCCCGGCTCACCGAACACCGGGCCCGTCTCACCTCAGTACGGAGGAGTTGTTCACTAGCCCCGTGCGAGCGAGCGCATCAACCTCTTTAGCCCTTGAAACCCGAACTTGTAACTCTCGCACCGCGGTCCATGCTCAGGCGCCGGCTGCTGCTTTCTCTCTGAGACGGCTGTCGCTCAGAAGAGACCGCTGGCGTTCCTGGAAACAGTACAAGACCAGCTCCACGCGCGTCGAAACACCCAACTTATCGAAGATTCGAAAAAGATAATTTCGCACGATCTCCTGCTGGCCCAAGGATACTCACCCGTACAAGTCGCGCTTTTCTGCTATGTGATCGCTTTTGCGCTTGCCGGAATTTCTTGGAAAGAACGGGGAATGTCCCCTGTGGCAGCCGTGGCGGTCACGGCCTTGAGTTTTGCAGCCTTAGCTGTGGTTGAAATTCACTTGGGATCGCTGCGGCTCGGACACAATCTCCGCCGACGCGCCATCTCTCTACAAGCCGCCTCACACAAGCGCGCTCCTACTCGCTAATCACAGCTAGCTTCCGACGATAATCGTGCGTCCGCCGTGGCGGCTGCGTTGTTCCGCGGTAACCGGCTTGTCCGTTCCGCCCAGCTGCACCAACAATCTCCGCAGCTTCGCGCGTTCCGTGAGATCCATGTCCACCACCTCAAACGCGCGCGCCTGCGTGTTCGCGTCTCGGACAATCGTCTGCGCCTTCACCGGCCGCTGGCTGGCGCTCAGCCGCACCTCGACGATACTTCCCGGATGCAGGCCATGTGCGCACACCGCGACTCCGCCGCCCAGCCCAATCTCCGGGATATTGATGCTCAGACTCTCTTTCGGATTCGTAGCCGTGCCCGAGATCGGCTCCTCGAGTCGCACGCGCGGATAGCGCCGCTGCCTCATGGCCGATGAATTTGGGTCGCTGTCTAGAATTTCGATCGAGAGTCCTGCGACGTTCAATCCGCTCTTCGGGATGAAGCTTCGTGTCCACTCTTCGTCGATCCTTCCAAGCGATTGTGCCGCTGCTACTCGCAGCTCCGACGCATAGGCCCATCGCCACGCCTTCCGCGCTTCCGCCACTCGCCGCAATACCGCTTCCGCTCCCGCCGTGCGCAACCGGCCAAGCGCCTCAATCGCCTTCAGGCGCAGGAATTCCGTTGCTCCGCTCGGCAGATCTCCTTCGGCCATGCGCAGCAGTCGCATGTCCGCGGATTTTTCGCCGCTCATTCCGATTTCATCAATCGCCAGCGGACGAACCATCGGGTCCAGCGTGTCAAACAGCCGCAAAAGCAACTGCCCTCGCACCGTCGACCCGCTCGACGCAATCTGCCGCACCACCCGATCGTGGGCCGTCATTTTCCAGTCCCGCATCCGCTGCGGCAGCGCGCGTTCCACCATCTCGATGTCCAACCTGCACAGAAGGCCGATCACATCCATCGCGCGCCCCGGATCGCCGTGCAGAAGCTGCGTCCGCAAATGGTCGAGTCCCCTGGGACCGAGTGCTTCGATCATCGAAATAAGCAGTTCGCAATCTTCTTTGAATCCGGCCCGGCCGAAACGCACAGCCATCTGCTCCGCTGCGGCCTCCGGGATGCGTCGCAGGAACTCCTGCAATCCTGCAGGTGCTTTTCCCGCCCTCACCGCCTCGTCGACGAATTCCGGTAGCCGGTCTTCCATCGATATTCGCGGACGCAAGCTCTTGCCCGCTTCCGGCCGTTCCGCCTCCAGGTAATCCAGCACTTCCACCGAACGCCGCATCGCGGGATACAACCGGCTCTTTGCGGCTTCCTGCGACAATCGCACGAACGCCGCGCCCACCAGGCTTTGCAATTCCGAATCGCGCTCCTCGACCAGTTGCACGCCGGTCTCGCGGATAACTTTCACGAAGATCTTTTCGCCCGCGCTCGCGTACACCGGCGCCAATTCCGCCAGCCCGGTTGCTGCTTGCCTTCGCGCGTCTCGGTCAGCGCTCTTCACGCATTCCGCGTAGTTGATCAGTATCTTCTCGGCTGCCTCTGTTTCCCCGCGGGATTTCAGCCCTTCGACTTCCTCCCGGACCCTTCCCGGAGGCACGCACCACGCATCTGCTGACTCGAGTACTTCTCTCCTTTTCGCCGCCGGCATTTTCGACCAGAATTCCTGCGCCAGCGCTTCCACGTGAGGCACCACCTGTATCCCCGCCTCTGACATTTTTTCTTCATAGATGCCCAGGATTCTTCGCAGCCCTTCCAACTCGCTGCTCATCTCGCTCAGCATCTGCATCACGGAATTTACTTTCACATCTCCGCGCTCGTAACTCTCCAGTGCAAAGCGAACGGCAATATGCTCGGCCAGCTTCAATAATGTAGGTTTGTCCGACGATTCCGATGGCGCTTGCGCTGCCAGGGCCGAGAGCGCCTGGCTAACCGTAAATCGGGCTCGCCGGGGCAGCGTCGAGAGACGCGATTGGAACGAGCCCATGTCGAGACTTTCTTGCGGCCCGCCATTCGTACGGGCGATCTGCGCCAGCACTTGTAGAATCCCCTGCAATTCGTCTTCGTGCAGTGTCATCAGACCGGTTTCCACCGCGGTGGATCCCGGAGTGCGCGCTGATCGGCTGCCGCGGATACCCAAGGACGCATCTGTCCATCGGCTCGCCAAACCTTCCCTGCCAGTCATTCTGTTGCCGGACTGCTGTTCTCCCGATGCGATCCCAACGTCCGCGCTTGGCCCAACCGCTGTTTGCCCCGCGGCCATGCCGGTCGAACCGCCGGCCGTTGCGATTGGTCCTGCAAGCACCGGCCCAGCTTCCGCGCCGGGAGCATCCTTTTTCAGCCAAAAGCCACCTGCGTTCGGATCAAGGGCCGTGCCCCCTCCGGTTCCGCCAACAATGTTCCATGTGTTCGGCGCGGCCGATCCCCCGGTTCCTTGCACAACCAAGGCTGGGCCGTCCACAGCCGCATGGCCGCCAACTCCGCCGGTTCCACCTCCATAACCTTCACCATGGCCTTGCAACTCGTGCTTCGAATCGCCGGAATAGGTTCCTGCGCGAGCCGCGTTTTGATCGTTGCGCCCACCCATGGTGAGTTCAACGATCCCGCGCGGTGCGCCACGCCGCGGCTCGCCTTCGCCGCCTCCGCCTCCGCTCTTGGTGCCTTCGGCCGCAACAATCAATTGCAGCAGTTTTTCAGGATCGTTCAGCAGTTGATCTGTCTGCTCCGGGCTCATGCCCAGCGTCCGCGCCGCAAGCTGTGCCGCCATTGTTGTTTTCGCCACCGCCGAGTCGGCCGGGACAAAGCACACCTCGTTCACGTGGATGTGCGGATCGCCTTCAAGCGCGGCCTTGAGCTGCTCTGAGAGTTGGCCCGGCAACGGGCCCGATCCGGTGGGAAAACCGCGAATGAACCGTGTCAAGCTCTTGTGTGTCACCTTCGGGGAAAAATGGATACTCGCGATTCCGGCCCCCGATAGCATCCGCGCAAAACTTTTTTCAGCGGCCGAAGCTTCCAGTGGTGTGCCGTCCAGCAAAAGCTTGTCGCCGGATACTGCCAGCAACAATCCAGCCTCGTCGTCGCCCATTGCCACGCGCAGCTCCGACCAGGCGATCTCGAATTGTTTCGCCGTCCGCGGATGCCCCAAGTCATACATTCGCGCGAACTTAAGCAGAATGTTCAGGCTGCGGACGAACGCCCGGGCGGCCGTGGATCGAGTATTGTTTTCCATAATTCCGCTTAGGCGGGCTTGTCCCGCCCTATACGGAAATATGGGGCTCGCGCTCGACCCAGGCAATGGTACCGGTGTCCTCCTAAGTACTACCGGATGGTCCTATGGTCGGTATCGGGGGTTCCGAGCTGCGGACATACGACGCTCCGCTGGCGCCGGGCCACTCTCTTGCCCCAATCTCCACATATCCGGTTCAGCGCGTTTACCTTCCACTTAGCGCTGTCTGTACCAGGCGATTTCCTTCATGGTGGCTCAAGATGCAATCGATCTGCTCCATGGTGAACTTGTTCAGGCCAACAATCTTTGCGTCAGCGCGGCACAGGGGCGGCACCATGTAGCGGGCTGCTTCCTTGCTGTCCGCTTCGACGATGATCCATGCGACGTGTACTCCGTCGAGGCATCCCCAATCCGCGTTCGTCACCATATGGGAACCAGTCGCGAGAAAGACTTGAACAACCCGCGCGCAGGCTTGTACTTCCGGTTCGTGCGGAACTTCGATGAGATATCGTGCCATGTCAGAAATCCTCCTTACGCTCTACAGTCGATGTCCATGTGGATGTTGAGCTCGGGTCTGCCGAGCCATTTCTTGAGCAGGCGTCGGTCGAGACCAAGCACCTGCCCATTTTGCCGAGCGAGCTAGGGCCGCCGCTCTCCGCTCGGTCACTATTTCTTTCCTGCGGCCACAGCCTTGACGGCGTCGGTAGTAAAGGCCTTCCCTCCAACGCTCCATTCCCCGCTGCGCACGTCTTCCACCAACACCAGCGTGTACGGGCGTAGGCTTTCGCCTTCGATCGACACCATGGCGTCGGTCAGCTTGGTGATGATCTGGCTCTTCTGTTCCGGCGTAAACACATTCTCGATCACTTTCACTTCGATTAACGGCATGTCTTTTCTCCTCCGCGTTCGATGTTGACTTGATGCGCTTATCGCATCTGTGAGCGCTTGAACGAGCGGCAGTATGCGTCCCCCTGCCGGCCCGTACTTACCCGCCCGTCTGGCTCTCTTGCCCGCGGTGCGGTACGATGTCACTCACTTGACTTAGTGTCCGGGTCACTTTGCAGCGCGTTCGGGTAATCGTGTGGAAAGCAAATGGATGTCCTGTCGACAGTCCTTAAGGCGGTGAGACTCGAGGGCGCGATGTTCTACAACGCTGAGTTTTCAGCGCCATGGAGCATTCGCGCGCCGCAATCCTGTGTCATGGCGCCATACCTCTCGCCGGAACCCAGGCACGTGATCATTTATCACGTGCTCACGCATGGCCGGGCGTACGCGAACGTGGAGGACGGTGAGCGAGTCTCGCTCTCTGCAGGGGACATTGTCGTCTTTCCCCACGGCGACCCACACCTTATGGGAAACGGTCGGGATGTCGAACCGAGAGACCATGGCTTGATCCTCCAGGAAATCTTGTCGCAAGGCCTCAAGCCCGCGCGTTTGGGCGGGGGCGGCGAGCTCACGCGGTTCATTTGCGGCTATCTACTCTGCGATGCACAGCTGAGCAAGGCTTTCTTGGGCGGGCTGCCACCCATATTCAAGGTCAGCATTGGCAGCGACAGCTCCGGCCAGTGGCTGGAGAACTCCATCCGTTACTCTGTCGGGCAAGCAATTGCCTCAAAGACAGGGAGTGAAATCGTGGTTGCGAAGCTCTCCGAAGCATTGTTCGCGGAAACACTGCGGCGCTACGTGGACCTTTTGCCGCCGGGCCAGACCGGATGGCTCGCCGGGGCCCGCGATCCTGATGTGGGCAGCGCCCTTGCGCTCATGCATGGTCAACCATCCGATCCATGGACCATCGCCGACCTCGCCACCAGGGTGGGAGTCTCGCGCTCTGTGCTGGCAGAGCGCTTTCGGCATTTCCTCGGCGTGCCACCTATGGCCTACCTCACACGCTGGCGGCTCCAGTTGGGCGCGCAACTACTCACGTCTACCAGTCACAGCGTCGCGCAGATCGCTGCTGAGGTCGGTTATGAATCCGAGCCCGCGTTCAACCGTGCCTTCAAGCGCGAATTTAGCTCACCACCCGCGCGTTTTCGTCTGAAATCCAAGGTCGCCGCTGCCCATTAAAACCTGGTATCTGACTTTCCTTGCTTTTTAAAGTTGCAAAGACTCCTTCTAACTCCTGATTAGGCGGGTAACCATTTGAAATAGTGCTTCACTTCTCCGTAACAGCGCTTACTTGTCCCTGATCGTTCCTGGCGTGGCAACCCGCAGCCACCTCTCGAGATCGCGCACATCATTCAGAATTGCCATGGCCCCGAACCTCTTTAGTAGCGCCACCCGTTCCCGCCGCATTGCCGCCTCTCTGGCTAGGACGCCGACGAACGGGATTTGAGCAGACTGAGCGGCTATGGCATCGTCCACATTGTCGCCCAGATATATCGCTTTGTTTGGATCGCGGCTCGCCAAAATCCGCAGCAACCCCTCGGGGTCTGGCTTTGGTCGCTCGACATCCTCTACCGTCACGATTGTCCTGAAAAACTCGCGCACCTTTCGCCGGTCGAGCGTGTAGTCGGTCTCCTCTCGCACGCGTCCCGTGAAAATCGCAAGTTCCGCCCGGGTCCCCAGGCGCCGCAGGCTCGATCGCGGCAAAAGCCATTTTTCGCGGCTTACATAGCCGTCGCCTCCCTTGCCCCAATAAAACTCAAGGAACTTTTCCTTCACTTCGTCGTATTCGAATTTCCCTCCCAGCGATTGCACCCAAGCCGTCGAGAGCTTCCAATCATCATTGAATCCCGATTGGCTCTTCCAGCGCAGCAATTCCACTCGCGTCACCCGCTTGCCGGTAAAATGCCGCACCGTTTCCAGCACCGTTCGATGAAAGGAGCCGCGCACGTCCACCAGCACGCCGTCCACGTCGAACACGATGATTTCTGGATGCGCGGTCAACAATTTGGCTGATTTAGACACAGGAATGAAAAACCACTGAAGATCACTGAGACTTGTGCTCCTCCGTCCCGTTGGAAGGCAGCTCAGGTGTT
>DATDMO010000167.1:0-2635 GCA_036518755.1 Candidatus Acidiferrales bacterium
CGAGCGCTGCAAGGCACTGGGCATTTCCGCTTATTTGCTGAAGCCGATCCGGCAGTCGGAGTTGCGCGAGGCAATTGCACGCGTGCTGGGAGCAAAAGAGCAGCAAGGGGCGATCCCGCTGGTTACGCGCTACTCGCTTCATGACGCGCGCGACCCGGAAACCGTTTTGAGCGTGCTGTTGGTCGAGGATAACCCCGTGAATCAGCGGTTGGCGACGAGGATGCTCGAAAAGAGAGGACATCGCGTGGTTTTGGCGGGCAACGGACGCGAAGCGCTGGAAGCCCTGGAAAAAGGAAGCTTCGACCTGGCCTTTATGGACGTACAGATGCCGGAAATGGATGGGTTTCAAGCGACCGCGGCCATTCGTGAAAAGGAAATAGGCACGGGCACGCACTTGCCGGTCGTCGCGTTGACGGCGCATGCCATAAAAGGGGATCGGGAAAGGTGTCTAGCGGCAGGGATGGACGGGTATTTGACGAAGCCCATCCGGCCGCGGGAGTTGGACGACGTCCTGGAAAGCTATTTAGTGCGCCGCGCAGAAAAGTTAGCCCTTGCGGGTTCCAGCAAAGGGCGCCAGTTCGATGAGTGATGGCGCGGACCCGAGGTTGCCCTGGTAAAAATTCCCACAACTTGAGCAGAACACTTGTTGACGAGGCCTCAGCGCTCTGCGATGATGCTGAAAATTTGTTTTTGTGTCGCGGTTCAGGTTTTGGGTCAAGGCTTTTTGGGGTAGGAGTCAGCGATCGGCTTGCGGATCTCCATACTGGCGTCCGGGAGCTCGGGGAACATCACGTTGCTCGAGACGGAGCGCACTCGCCTCTTAGTGGACGCCGGGCTCGGCAAGCGCGAGACGCTGGCGCGGCTGGCGGCCGTCGAAAACGATGTAAAGAAAATCGACGGCATCCTCATCACTCACGAACACACCGATCATTGCAATGGATTGCCGCAGATGCTGGGCCTGTGGAAGGCGCCTCTTTATGTGACCGAGCCCACCATGGACTCGCTGCAGCGGATTCTTCCGGAAACTTTTGGGAAGCGGCTGCGGGGGGTTGAGACGATTCACGCGGGGCAGCGTTTCGCGGTGGGCGACATTGAGGTACACGCGTTCGCGATTCCGCATGATGCGGCCGACCCGATTGGCTTCACGTTTCGAACGAATGGGACGAAAGTAGCGCTGGTGACCGACCTGGGGTACATGCCCGAATTAGTAAAGGTACATTTGCGCGGCGCGGATTGCTTGATTCTGGAGTCGAATCACGACCTCGAGATGCTGAAGGTTGGGCCGTACCCATGGGTGGTGAAGCAGCGGATCCTCAGCCGCACGGGACATCTTTCCAATCACGCGGTGAGCGAGTATCTTTCGGACCCGGACGGTTTCGACGCCGCGGCGCGGTATCTGGTGCTGGCGCATCTTTCGGAAGAGAACAACAATCCGTTCACGGCGGAGATTTGCGCGCAGGAAGCCCTGGGGCGGCGGCCGGCGGAAGCCGCGTTTAAGGGACAGCTTCTGGTTGCTTCGCAGAGTGTCCCACTGAAACCACTGGAACTGTAGTTTTCGAGCAAATCGTAGCCCGACTTGGAAAGGGCGCAGCGGTGCTTGCGCCCCTACAAAAGCTGCGGATTGAACCCGCGGTCCAAATAAGGCGTGAAATTTTTGTTGGCAAATGCCGACGCAATGCCCTAGACTGGATTTTTCTTGGTAGAGGTGCGGAGGCCAAGAGTAGCCGGGCGCGCGGTTCCGATCCGCTTCGGACGCCCGAGCGAAAGGGGCTCCTTCCGGTCGATAAAGGCTGGAGGCAATTTCAACAGGTTGTCCGCCGAAACCGCCGCGAAAGCGAGAGGCGCGGGGTTGGGGGGCAGGTCTAAGGCCTGTCCACTGTCGTCCGTAATTTGGTTGCGGCCTTTGGTGCCGCGCGGATGAAGCGCTATCGAGAGGCGGCAGCCCCGAGCTATCTTCGCTTCGCGGTTCCTTCCTTTCGTTTCGCTTCCACGCCAAAAAAAGACGGACAGAAAGGCGAGAGTGCAACTGTTCGAATTGACGCGCGCACTGGTGGACATCGAGTCCACGACGAACCACGAGAAAAACGTGAGTGACTACCTGTTTGCGCATTTGTCGGCGATGGCGGTGCGGAGCAACGGGAAAGTGCAACGCATGGCCGCGGAGCCGAACCGCGACAATTTGTTTGCAACGTGGGGGGAGCCGGTCGTTACGCTCTCGACGCACATGGACACGGTGCCGCCTTTTTTTGGTTCCAGCGAAGACGAGAAATTTATTTTTGGCCGGGGCGCTTGCGATGCGAAAGGAATCATCGCGGCGATGGTTACTTCGGCGGAAAAGCTGCTCGGTGCCGGGACGCGCAATTTTGGATTGTTGTTTGTGGTGGGCGAAGAGCGGAACAGCGCTGGAGCGAAAGTGGCCGCGGCTCAGCCTAGCGGCTCGCGGTTTTTGATTAATGGCGAGCCGACGGAGAACCAGCTGGCGCTGGGTTCGAAAGGGGCGTTGCGCTACGAAATCACGGCGCGCGGCAAGCTGGCGCATTCGGCTTATCCCGAGTTGGGGCATTCTGCGATTCACACGTTGCTCGACGTTCTTCAGGATATTCGCGCGATTGCGCTGCCTGAAGATCCGTTATTG
>DATDMO010000168.1:0-16378 GCA_036518755.1 Candidatus Acidiferrales bacterium
CCGGCGACCACGAGGATGCCAAGAGCCAGCGCGTAATGGTCGTATTTGATGGCAATAATGAAGAAGGGAAGAAACGCCAACCGAAGGAATGTGAGTTGATTTGGAACGGTCAGGATCTGTCTGCGCATGAATTTCTTGGCGTTCAGACCGAGCTAAACATGTCGATGGTCGACTAAGCGAACTGCGCGAGATAGTCTGCCAGCGAGCGTCCCACCTTCTTTTCAAACATCTCCGCGAGAGAAGGGACGGAGCCGCGGGGCTCGTCGAGCGCGATCCGCTCGATCCGCAGCATCGGGAAAAACAAGGTCGGCAGTCCGATGCGGTCGCCCTCGGGATGCAGGACTTGGCTCACAAAATCGTCGAAGGACGCCAAGTCAATGCCGCGCAGCGTGACTCCGGCATTTGATACGTCGAGCAATTCACCCCAAAGCCTCTCCTTGGGAGTGTGCAGGCTCAGAACGACAATGGAATGCGGTTCCATCATAATCAAGTCGACATGGTCTTCAGATCAGGCGCGCGCAAAAGCGGCGGCTCGGTGACCTTCTGCACCGCGTCGGGCGTAACGCTCGGCGCGACCTCTCGCAAAAGGAGACCCTTCGGCGTTACCTCAATCACCGCCAGATCCGTCACGATCAGGTTCACCACCTCGACGCCCGTCAGGGGCAGCGTACACGTCTTCACGATTTTCGGCGTGCCGTCTTTAGCCGCGTGCTCCATGGCAATGATCACGCGCTTTGCGCCCGCCACCAAATCCATTGCACCACCCATCCCCTTCAGCATCTTTCCCGGAACCGCCCAATTCGCGAGGTTCCCTCTTTCATCCACTTGCAGCGCTCCCAATACGCACACCTCGATGTGCCCGCCACGGATCATAGCGAAAGAATCCGCACTTGAGAAATAGCAACAACCGGGAATCTCGGTTACTGGTTCTTTGCCCGCGTTGATTAGATCGGGGTCTTCCTCGCCCTCATAAGGGTACGGCCCGATGCCCAGCATGCCGTTTTCTGACTGCATGATCACTTCCACTCCAGCCGGCAGATAGTTTGGCACCAGCGTAGGGATTCCGATGCCCAGATTCACGTAATAACCGTCGCGCAGTTCCTGAGCGACGCGCCGAGCGATTTGTTCGCGCTTATCCATCTCGGTCGCTATGCTTTGTCCCGCCTCCGCCTGGGCCCCGGCTCCATCGGCTTCACGTAATTTGTCCCTTGGAAGATCGCGTCGACGAAAATTCCCGGCGTGTGAACGCCGTCCGGGTCGAGCCCGCCCAGATCAACCATTTCTTCCACTTCGGCGATCACGTAATTCGCCGCCGTAGCCATCACCGCGTTAAAATTACGTGCCGTCTTCCGATAAACGAGATTCCCCCATCGGTCGCCTTTCCATGCTTTGATGAATGCGAAATCCCCGCGCAGCGAGGGCACCAGAATATGCGGCCGTCCATTGAATTCGCGGACTTCCTTGCCCTCCGCGGCCATCGTGCCATATCCCGTCGGAGTGAAAAACGCCGGAATCCCCGCTCCCGCCGCGCGGATGCGTTCCGCCAGCGTGCCCTGAGGATTCAATTCCATCTCAATTTCGCCGTTGAGCACGAGTTTCTCGAAAAACCGATTGTTGCCTACGTAACTGGCAACCATCTTCTTCACCTGCCTGTTCTCGATGAGCAGTCCGATGCCGAAGCCATCGGTGCCTGGATTGTTCGAGACGACGGTCAGATTTTTCGTGCCTTGCCGCAGCAGCGCGCTGATCAAGTTTTCCGGCACTCCGCAAACGCCGAACGCCCCCATTAGGATCGTCGCGCCCTCCTTGACGCGGCCGATCACAACTTCGGCATTTGCAACGCGCTTGTCCATGTATCTTCAGAGCCTCAAACTTAATCAGGAAGGAACGGAGCAGTCTACTACAAACTGCATCTTCGCGGCCTTGGCGTCGCCCTACGCGCGTTCATATTCGGTCACGCACCTCGCCTGCTAATTCCATCGCGCGCCGCGGTCTTCAGCACGCGCACAAGTCCGGCGACCTCGGCAACAGCCGTATCCGCGCTACCTGCCTTTTCAATTTCAGCCACGAGCGCAGAACCTACAACCGCCGCATCGGCAATCCCTCCCAGTACAGTTACATGCTCGGGGTGAGAAATTCCGAAGCCAACCGCCAGCGGCAGTTTTGTAAATTGCCGCGCGCGCCGGGCCAGTGACGGTAGATCCTCCGGAAAAGATTCGCGTGCGCCTGTTACGCCTGTTCGCGAAATCAGGTACAGGAATCCGCTGGAGTATTCCGCAATTTTCGCGAGACGCTCGTCTGTCGACGTCGGCGCCGCCAAAAAAATCGTATCCAGCCCGCGCGCTTGCATCGCTCCCCGATATTCGCCGCCCTCTTCCGGCGTCAGATCGGTTGCCAATACGCCATCAGCGCCCGCTTTTGCCGCAGCATCGGCGAATTTTTCCATTCCCATTTGCAGAATTGGATTGAAGTAGCTGAAAAGCACCAGCGGGACATCCGTTTGCAATCGCAGTCGCCTGACGAGCTCGATCACTCCCGCCAGTGTCGTTCCGCTGCGCAGCGCCCGCTCGCTCGCGCGCTGAATCGTTGGGCCGTCCGCCACAGGGTCGCTGAACGGCACGCCCAGCTCGATCACATCCGCGCCTGCCTCGGCCGCAGCCAAAACGATTCTTTCGCTGGCCGCAAGCGAAGGATCGCCCGCCGTGACATACGCGACCAGCCCCATTTCGCCCGCTTCCGCCAACCTTCCGAAGCGTTGCGAAATTCTTCGGGCGGTCTGCTCATCAGCACGAGCTGTAACGGAGGACGCTGGAATGGCCTGGTCAGACATAGCGCGAGAGAGTTTCCATATCCTTGTCGCCGCGCCCGGAAATATTCAATATCACAATTTCTTCTGTCTTCATTTTCGGCGCACGGCGAATTAGCTCGGCCACCGCGTGCGCCGATTCCAGCGCGGGGATAATGCCCTCGAGACGGGCCAATGTTCGCGCCGCTTCGATCGCGTCTTCGTCCGTCACTGCCGCATATGCCGCACGACCCTGATCCGCCAGCCACGCGTGCTCGGGGCCAACGGCGGCGTAATCGAGTCCCGCGGAAATCGAATGCGTGGTCGCGATTTGCCCATCCTCAGTCTGCAAGACGTACGTGTACGTACCCTGCAGAACGCCAGGCCGCGCTCCGCCAAATCCATCAGCCGCAGCCAGCCGCGCCGCATGATCCCCCAACGATTTCCCGCGCCCGCCCGCCTCCACGCCGACCATCTTCACGCCGGCATCGTCCAAAAACGCATGAAACAGTCCGATGGAATTCGAGCCGCCGCCCACGCATGCGAACAGATGATCCGGCAGCCGGTTTTCCGCCCGCAGAATTTGCTCGCGCGCTTCTTCTCCGATGATTTTCTGGAAATCGCGGACCATCTCCGGATACGGATGCGCCCCCAGCACCGAGCCCAACAGATAGTGCGACGTGCGCACGTTGGTCACCCAATCGCGCATCGCTTCATTGATCGCGTCTTTCAGCGTACGGCTTCCCGCATTCACTCCGATCACTTCGGCCCCGAGCAGCCGCATGCGAATTACGTTCAACCGCTGCCGCTCCATATCTTCGGTGCCCATGTACACCGTGCAAGAAAGCCCGAGTCGCGCGGCAACCGTAGCCGTCGCCACTCCGTGCTGTCCCGCACCGGTCTCCGCGATGACGCGCTTCTTGCCCATGCGCACGGCGAGCAAGCCTTGCCCAAGGCAGTTGTTGATTTTGTGCGCGCCTGTGTGGAGCAGGTCTTCGCGCTTCAAATAGATTCGCGGGCCTCCCAGGTTTTCGGTTAGCCGCGACGCCAGTTGCAACGGCGTGGGGCGCCCCGCGAAATTGTGCAGCAACGCGCTCAATTCATCCTGAAAATCGCGGTCGGTGCGCGCTTCGTTGAAAACGCGCTCAAGTTCTTCCAGCGGCGCCATCAGTGTTTCCGGGACGTAGCGTCCCCCGTACGGCCCATACCGGCCGCGTTCGCGGACAACATGCGCCACGTAACTCATCTCCCTGCCTTCCCCCGGTTTGCCGCTCTCACCGCGCGTATCAAATCTCTCATGCGCGCCGGATCCTTCCTTCCGGGCTTCTTCTCCACGCCGCTGCACACATCGATAGCATACGGCTTGGCGATGCGAATTGCTTCGCGCACATTCTCCGGCGTCAGCCCTCCCGCCAAAAAAATCCGCCCGTATGATTTCGAGCGCCGCGCGAGCTGCCAATCGAACGTCTGCCCTGTTCCGCCGCGCCTGCGGCTATCGAAGCCGTCGAGCAGGATCGCGCTGGCCCGCTTGAATCGCGAAAGTTGCGCCGGGCGAAATGATTTCCTTGTTCGCACCGCTTTGATCACCGGCAGCGTGCGCTCAAGCCGTAAGACCAAAGCCGGCTGCTCGTCACCGTGCAATTGAAGGTGGTCGAGTCCCACCTCCCGCGCGATTTCCAGCATTTTTTCTTCCGTCTCGTTCACAAAAACTCCCACCGAAGAGACACCTCGCGGCAGCCGCCGCACGATCCGCCGCGCTTTCGCAGGAGTGATGTAACGCGGGCTCCCCGCATAGAAGTTGAAGCCGAGCAGTTCAGCGCCTCCGTCGATGGCCCGCTTCGCATCGGTCCAATTCGTAATTCCGCAAATCTTCACTTTCACCATCGCTACTCGCTCGCCCGCCCTTCCGTGCCGCCGGATGGCAGCAGGGCGCGCAGGGGCGTCGCCGGATCGGCATCCTTCATCAGATGCTCACCCACGAGGAATGCATCGAATCCCACGCCCCGCAGCCGGACTAGATCTTCGTGTGTCCGCAAGCCCGACTCGCTCACCGCTATGCAATCCTCCGGAATCGCTTCGATCAGTTCGAGCGAAGTTTTGATCCGCACCGAAAAGTCCCGCAAATCGCGGTTGTTGACGCCGATAATTCGCGCCCCCGCTGCCGTCGCGCGCTCTATCTCCTCGCTTGAATGGACCTCCACAAGCGGCTCCATTTTTAGCGAGCGTCCGAGCTCGAGCAATTCGCCTAGCGTCGCGTCGTCCAGAATCGCCACAATAAGCAGAAACGCATCGGCGCCCGCGGCCCGCGCTTCCAAAACCTGCCACGGATCGATGATGAAATCTTTCCTCAGGATGGGAATTTGCGTCGCCTTTTTGGCATCCTTCAAATCTCCAAGAGAACCTCGGAAAAATTCTTCCTCCGTCAGCACGGATAGTGCTGCGGCTCCGGCCAATTCCAGGTTCATCGCCAGCGTGGCGGGCGCATAATGCTCGCGCAGCAGACCCCGCGACGGCGACGCTTTCTTCATTTCCGCGATCACGTTGTACGCGTCGCGCGAAAGCGCGCCGGAAAAATCGCGCGGCGGTTGGGCTTTTTCCACGGCAAACTTCAACGCCGCTTCCGGAAGCGAGCGTTTGCGGTGCGCGATAGACGCTCGGCGCGCTTCGACAATCCGATCCAGAATCGTCTTTTCGCGTGAACTGATTCCCACGGGCTTCGACGCAGGCCAATTTCGCGTGGTGCGAGTCACACCATCGTGCTCATTTGCATGCGAGGCTGCTCCAATCATGCTATCCGCGCATCCATGCCCTGTCAATTTGCCGCTAGCCGCTCTGCTCTCGGGCATTCGCCCGATTCGTGATAGCTTTCGATGTGCCCATGGCCGCGACACTTACCCAATTGAACGATGAGATCGTCCGTTGCCGCAAATGCCCGCGTCTTGTGCATTACCGGGAAGCCGTTGCTCGCGTAAAGCGTTCCGCATTTCTCCAGTGGACCTACTGGGGCAAACCTGTGCCGGGCTTCGGCGACCCGCACGCTGCCCTTCTGATCCTCGGACTCGCTCCCGCCGCGCACGGCGCCAATCGCACTGGAAGGATGTTTACTGGCGATCGCTCGGGAGATTTCCTCTATAAAGCCCTGCACCGTGCGGGCTTCGCGAACCAACCAACTTCTATCAGCCGCGATGACGGCCTGGCGCTTCGCAACGCTTACATATCGGCCACGATTCGGTGCGCGCCGCCCGCGAACAAGCCACTTCCATCAGAACTGGCCAATTGCAAGCCGTATTTCGAGAGAGAACTGAAGCTGATCCGGCCGTCCGCCTTGCTCGCTCTGGGTGGAATTGCTATGCGCGCGTATCTGGATATTTTGAAGCAGCAGGGCGCGATAGAGCGCCCCGGCGCCTTCGCTTTCCGGCACGGTGCAAGCTACGATCTCGGACGAAATCTGCCGCGGTTGTTCGTCTCCTACCATCCCAGCCAGCAGAATACGTTTACAGGAAAGCTCACCGAGGCCATGCTCGCGAACGTCCTCCGAGATATCCGGAGATTCCTGGAAATGAAATCACCGATATGAGCACCCGTTCAGAAGTCAATCTTCAGTCAGAAGCGATCATTGAATTTCGCGATGCCGCCTACCGGCTCGCAAATGGACAGTCGTTACTGAATCGCATCAATTTCACAGTATGCCGAGGCGAAACTCTCGTGCTTCTGGGCCGTAGCGGCGCGGGAAAGACCACCGCGCTAAAGCTCATCAACCGCCTCCTCGATCCCACCGAAGGTGAAGTGCGGGTGGAAGACCGGCGGACCACCGAGTGGAACCCGTACGATCTCCGACGGCACATCGGTTACGTGATTCAAGAGACTGGATTGTTTCCTCATTACACTGTCGAGCAAAATATCTCTATTGTTCCGCGCTTGGAGCGGTGGCCGCGCGAGCGCGCTCGTTCTCGTGCTGCGGAATTACTATCTTTGACGGGACTTGACCCGAATCTTTTCCTCCCGCGCTATCCGCACGAACTTTCCGGCGGCCAGCGCCAGAGAGTGGGCGTTGCTCGTGCTCTGGCCGCCGATCCTCCAATTCTGCTCATGGACGAGCCATTTGGCGCCCTCGATCCACTCACGCGCGCGGAGATTCGCGGCGAATTTCAGGCGCTCCAACGTCGTCTTGGCAAAACGATCGTGATTGTGACGCACGACACCAACGAAGCGCTCCTGCTCGGCACGCGCATTGGCCTGGTCGAGGCGGGAGAACTCAAGGGAATGTATTCCCCGCACGATTTCATGCGATCAAATGAGCCTGTGGCCGCCGCTTACGCTGCCCAACTGCGCGTTCTGTCCGAGTTTGAGAGGGAACCATGAGCCTGATCGACTTTTTCTCGCGGCATGGCGCCGAAATTCTGCAGGCCACCTTCGAACACATTTGGTTGGTGGGCGCAACCATGCTCTTGTCCATAGCCATCGGCGTGCCTCTGGGTATTTTGGTGGCACGTCGTCCCTGGCTTTCCAAACCCATCCTCGGAAGCGCCAACGTCGCGGAAACCATTCCCAGCCTCGCGCTGCTGGGGTTCTTCCTTACCGTTCCATGGCTCGGCGAGCGCGCAGACCGGCTGACGATCGCGGCGCTTACGCTCTACGCCCTTCTTCCGATCATTCGCAATACGGCTACAGGCATCGCGGGTGTCGATCCCGCGGTTCGAGAAGCAGCGCGAGGCATGGGAATGACCGACCGGCAAATTCTCTTTCGCGTGGAACTGCCCCTCTCCGTTTCCACGATGCTCGCCGGCATTCGCGTGGCTACTGTGCTCACCATCGGCATTGCCACCATCGCGGCAGCTGTAGGCGCCGGCGGCCTCGGTGAGTTTATTTTCCGCGGCCTCGCGATGGTGAATAATCAGTTGATTCTTGCCGGTGCGGTTCCAGCAGCTTTGCTTGCCCTTCTAGCGGATTTCTTGCTGAGCCTGTTGGAACACCGGTTGCGGCCCGCGCGATGAGGTTCGAGTGAAGATGTTCCCTCATGGACTCTGCCGGAGCGCCGCCGTTCTGCTCATTGCCGCAATCGTTGCCCTGCTTTCAGGCTGCACGATGCGGCCGAAAGACACCATCGTTGTCGGATCGAAGAATTTCCCCGAACAGGCGCTGCTCGGTGAAATTCTTGCCCAGCATCTCGAAGCTCGCACTCACCTCCGCGTCGAGCGGCGCTTCTATCTTGCCGGTAGCTTCATCTGCCAGCAGGCGCTGCTCGCGGGGCGCATCGATACCTACGTCGAGTACACGGGCACCGCACTCACAGCGATTCTGCACGACCCCATCGAGAGCAGCCCCTCTGCTGTATTCGATAAAGTGAAAGCGGAGTACAAACGACGATTCGGATTTGAGGTTCTGCCGTCGCTCGGCTTCAACAATACTTTTGCAATCGTAATTCGCGGCGAGGATGCGCGCCGCTTGCATCTCACAACCCTGTCGCAGGCAGCTCCGTACACTCCGCAATGGCGCGCTGGATTTGGATACGAGTTCATGGAGCGTCCTGACGGGTACGCCGGCCTGGCGCGCGTCTACGGACTGCGGTTTGCTGCCCCGCCTCAAATTATGGATCTGGGCCTGCTTTACCGCGCGTTGCTTTCGAAGCAGGTCGATCTCATCGCCGGCAATTCCACGGACGGATTGCTTTCAGCGCGCGATTTGGTAGTCCTGCAAGACGACAAACATTATTTCCCGCCTTATGAAGCTGTTCCCATCGCGCGCCAGGATTTCTTCGCTCGGTATCCAGAAGCGCGCGCGGCCATCGCCGAACTGTCCGGAAAGATTTCCGACGACGAAATGAGGAAAATGAACTACGAAGTGGTGGGCCAGTCCCGAGATGTCAGCGACGTAGCCCGCGACTTCCTCCACTCCCACGCCCTCGACTAGATTCGCACGGGTGTGTCGCGGCATTTGGTTTTGCGGTTGTGTAGCCTTGGCCCGCTTTTCAAGCCTCTAACGCCCAGCGTCGAGCCTCCAGCAAAGTCCACAGGCGCCGGTCCTTGATACCTCCTCTCCCATCTGGAACTATGGGAGCATGGTCCAAAAGACTGCAGTCGTGGCGAAGTCGGCAGCCCTCCTAAGGGTAGGGAGTGGCGGGCCTCCGCTCGCCCGGAATTTATGTAGCTCACCCCAGCTCTTCTGTGGCGAGGCTTTTGCCAGCCCATGGCATATCAGCGATACTCGCCCTGCGCCGCCGAGGCGCCCTCCTGCCTGGCACCTTCAGCGCAATCCTAATCGACACACGGGGCGAATAGAACATGACGTAAGTCATACAAAACAAAGGATCGGTGCACGCTCTACTCGACAAATTTTGCGAGGCCCCATTCGCGAACAGCCCAGCGGCCGTCCACAAATCCGGGGGCGTCTATGCGCGTTCTTGGAGGGACTTGAAATGAGCTTCGAGGGCGGAGGAATACTGACGTTGGGCCTCGAGTTCGGCCTGCAATTTCTTGACAAGGAGTTCGAGGCGAAGAATTTCGCTTCGCAGCTTTTGCATCTCGGGCGCAGTGCTGGAAGCCGGTGCCGAGTGTCGCGGCGCCACGTTGGCCGACGGCTGGCCGGGGCGCGCTGCAGGGACGGGACTCACGGGAAAGCTCGCGCGTGGCGAGGGCGAAGCGGCGGATTCTCTAGCGATCGTTTGCGTCGAAAAAAGGCCGCTCAAGACTTGCGCAGGCGGGCGCGCCGCGCCCTCCCCAGCCGGGGCATCCAGTGGCGCGACCGTCGACTTCGGGTTCAGGAGATTCTTAACTCGTACGATCAAATCCTGAGGCTGAAAGGGCTTTCGGATCAACTCATCGGCTTTGACGGCCATCGCTTTTTCGGCGACCGTCTTGTTTACCACGCCGGACATCAGAATTACGGGCGTTCGACCGAAGCGATCGTGCTGCTTGATGAAGTCGCAGACTTCGTAACCGTCCTTATCCGGCATGATGACGTCGGTGATGACGGCGTCCGGTGCGTTCTCGCCAAACTGAGCCAGCGCCGCGGCGGCATCCGAGCAAGTGATGACGTGAATGTTTTCCTTCCGGAAGGCAATCTTGATTACTTCGCGCATGGTGGCGCTATCGTCGATAAAGTAGACGGTGGGGACGCGGGCGGCCGTCAGTGTCTCCGTTTCGCTCATGACGATTCCTTCTCGGCGTGCTCCTCGGCCGCATTTTGCTCTTCATCGAA
Source organism: Candidatus Acidiferrales bacterium (assembly GCA_036518755.1). GTDB lineage: Bacteria > Acidobacteriota > Terriglobia > Acidiferrales > UBA7541 > Palsa-295. The sequence goes on from DATDMO010000168.1 coordinate 9,983, forward strand.
GATGCGCATGGCGTCCAGGAGCAGATCGGTGGCCGACCGCAGCACGGTCCGCTGCGAGGCAGTCGCGCCGTATACAAATTTGTAAACTCCTACCGAAGTCTCATGGCAGGTCTTTACGAGTTGGGTGACGGCTTCGTCTCCGAAGTACGCGCCGCACTCGGCGTGGAAAATCTCGCCGCCTTCGAAAAAGACGATTCCGTCGACATCAGCCGCGTTGATGTGCAGCGCGCCGGTTTGATGGGATTGCCCGAGCATTTGAATCACCCCGGGCAAATCGAGGTGAGAGAGGCTGCCGCTGAGCGCCGTCTCCGCTGTCGAGAGCATCTGCGTGGGCTGAAAACCGTCCCGACGGCTCACAAGAAAAGTCCTGATATGCGCGGCAAGCTCAGCCGGCGGCCGGCGACGATCGATATAATCGTCGCATCCAGCGCGAAGGGCCTCAAACAGATTTCGATCGCCCGCGCCACCTACCGCAATCACGGGAATATTAGCGGTCTTCGGATCGGCTCGGAGAATCGGCGCCATCTCAAATGCACCCATTTCGCGAAGGTTCGTGGCGCAAATGATCGCCACTGGCGTATTCCACTCGAGCATGGTGAGCGCGTAGGCCGATTGCGCGCAGGGGACAACTTCGAAGCCTTCTTGCTTCAGGGCGTCTCCCAGCCTTTTTGCAAAATACACGTTGCTGTCGATCAGAAGGATGCGCGGGAGGCTCGGCGACGCGTTCACGATTGCACCTGTGTCGCGAGAGAATTGCCTCCTGATGCGTTCGACGCGATGAAGGCTTCGAGGTCCAGCACGTCCAGCAATTCTTCGCCAACGGCAATCGTTCCGGCAACGTAAGTGGGGCGCTCCGCGGCAGGCGGTTGCATTTCGGCGGAAATGAGTTCGCATTCGCCATTTACGGGAATTGCGCCCAGCTCGGCTGTCTTGCCAAGGCGGCGGTGCGTAATTAGATAGAATCGCTGGGCCGACGACTTCTGTGGGGCGAACACGGAATTCGCGTCATACACGGGAACGATTCGACCCCGGCGAACAATCACGCCTGTGATGAAGCGAGACGAGTGAGGAAACGCGTGCAACCTCACGGGAGGCGCCAACTCGGAAACAACCTGCGCGGGCAGAGCTACACGTCTCTCACCGACCTGCAGTAAGACGAATGCGCCGGAAGCAGCGTGGCGACGTTCGCTCATGCCTGAGCCGCCTCCTGCTCTTGGCGCTCGGCAGCTGCGGCATTTTCCATGCGATCGAGTTTCTGGAACTCCTCGAGGGTGAGAAATCCCGCAGGCTGAATTACGGGGATAACAAGGTCATCCACAAAAGCCAATCCGCGATACCAGCGGCGCTCAGGACCGCTGAACGCCTGTGGCAGTGCATACACAGCGGGAATTTCCGCCATGCGCTCTATGCGGTCAACCAACACAGCGACGCGCAACTCGCGCAGAATCAGCACGAGCGCAGGACGCGTGGCCGGCAGATTGAAATGCGCTCCCGCATTCACGACGAAATACGTGCGGCGGTTGCGCTCAATGGTGTGGCGGACCTTGGGCACCACCGCTTGCTCCATTTCATTTGCAGCACCGGAAAGACTGTCGGTGCTCCGAATTTCCTGCACCGAATCCGCCGCGATGGCAAACATCTGGCCGGCGACAACAAACAAGATCACGGTCTCACGCCGGCTCGATGGGCGCCGTTTTGCGCCCGTTTCGAGTGATGTTGATGACGTCATCGGACCCCCGCCGGAATGAGGCGGCACAGTTTTGCGATGCGCTTATCGAGAGCGGCGCCAATGCCATCGAGCGGGAGGACTTCGTCTACCGCGCCCGTTTGTATGGCTTCAGCGGGCATTCCGAAAATGACCGATGTGGCTTCATCCTGGGCAACGACATATCCGCCGGCAGCCTTCACGGCCTTGACACCTTTCGCGGCATCGCTGCCCATTCCCGTGAGAACAACAGCCACGGCGAATGCGCGCGAATAGGCCGCGACTGATTCGAGGGCCACGTCCGCGCACGGGCGGTACCCATCGATTCTCGGGCCGGAATCGAGCGAAATTTTGCCCCCTAGAGAAAGCCGCAGGTGGTGAGAACCGGGACACAAGTAAATGGTTCCTGGTTGCGGAGCTTCGTTGTGTTCGGCTTCCTTCACCGGAAGGGCGGAGGTTTCGGCAAGTTGAACGGTGAACTGCGACGTAAAGGCCGCAGGCATATGAAGCACCAGGAAAATGGCGGCGGGAAACTCCTTCGGCAAGGTGTTGACCACGCGCGTGACCGCCGCCGGACCGCCCGTGGATGCGGCGATAACAATCATGGGAAATTTTCCGCCCAATTGAGTGGGAACGGCCGGTGCGCGGTGGCTGGCGGAGTCCGCGCCATTGTTCGCGGGCGCCTGCCCGATCGTGACCTTGGAGCGCGTTGCCGTGCGGACCACGCGGACTTTGGCGGCCAATTTTAGTTTTTTAGTCAATTCCTCGCGGACGGTCTTCATGTCCAGGTCAATGCCGTTCGACGGCTTGGGGACGAAATCAATAGCTCCCAATTCGAGGGCTTTCAGGGTGCTCGCAGCGCCCTCGCGAGATTCAGAACTGACGATGACGATGGGGCGCGGATGCTGGGACATGATGAGCTCGGTGGCTTGCAGGCCGTCAATGTGCGGCATATTGATGTCCATGGTGATTACATCGGGACGCAACGATTCTGCGAGCGCGACGCCATCCCGGCCATCCCGGCCCTGTCCGACGACTTCGAGCTGCGGATCGGAGTTGATGATTTCCTTCAGGACTTTGCACATGAAGGGGGAATCATCTACAACAAGGACGCGTATTTTTTTGGCGGCCGCGTTCATCTCAATCCTGCCGCAACGGGACGCCCACTAATGGCCGCCCCTGCGGCGCCTCCGAACCAATCAAATTTTCAACGGCGGCAACCAGCTGATCCTCTTGCACGGGCTTGGTGAGAAAGCCCAGAGCACCTTCCTTTAATGCGCGGTCGCGGTGCTTTGCGCCGGCACGGGAAGTCACGACGAGAACAGGAATGCGCCGCGTGACAGGGTCCTGCCGCAAATGGGCCATCAGTTCGTAGCCGTTCATGCGCGGCATTTCCAGGTCTGTTATGAGCAGATGGCAGCCGACCTGCGCTACGATTTCGGACGCTTCGAGTCCATCCGAGGCGAGTTTCACCCGATAGCCTGCTTTTTCGAGCATCCGCCCGACAAATTTACGCACGCTGATGGAATCATCGGCGACGACCACCACGCGGTCGTTTTCGATCGCATCGACAGCTTCGGACGGGATGCTGCCGGAAGCGACTGCTTCGGCACCGGGCGCGAAGACGCGGGCTGCCGGAGAAGATGCAGGCAGGGCGTGGCGCTCGGCTGTGTCTGCGGAAGTCAGGCGATTCAAGTCAATTAGAAGGATCAAGCTGCCGTCGGGAGCGATGGTCGTGCCGGGAAAGAGCTTGACGCGACGCAGGTAATCGCCGAGGTTCTTAATGACGATTTCATCCTTGCCGAGAACTTCCTCCACAACGACGCCGACTTGTCTGCCTGCCACTTTCACGATCACCATGTGAAAGTACCCGTTCAGCGGCTCAAGCGGCGGCAATGCAAGCTGCAGATCGAGCCGCACAACTTCGGTGACCACGTCGCGAACACGGGTGAGAAGCTTGCCACCCACGTCTTCGATTTCAGCGGGGCGAAGGCGCCGAATTTCCTCGACAAAAGCAAGCGGAAACGCGAAGACCGAACCGCCACAGCGGACAAACAGGGCCTGCGAAATAATTAGCGTCAGGGGGACCTTGACGGTAAAGCAAGCGCCGAGGCCCGCCTCCGAGCGGACCTCAATTTCACCATTGAGGGCGTGCACATTCGCGCGCACGACGTCGAGGCCGACTCCGCGCCCTGCGAGCTCCGATGTAGAGGAGGCCGTTGAAAAGCCGGGGCGGAACAGGAATTCGCGAAGTTCCCGCTCGGAAAGTTCGGCCGCGGCTACGGACGATATGGTTGCGGATTCGACCAGGCTGCGGCGTATTGCTTCGTAATCGATACCGCGGCCATCGTCCTCCACCTCAATGAAGATGTGATTGCCGCGGTGGTAGGCGCGCACGGTGATGCGGCCTTTCTCGGATTTGCCGGCGCGGCAGCGCACTTCTGCGTCCTCGATTCCGTGGGCTATTGCATTGCGGACAAGGTGAATCAGAGGATCGGAGATGTGCTGAACGATATTATTGTCGAGCTCGGTATCCGCACCTTGGAGAGAAAGGTCGACGGGTTTGCCGGAAGCTTTGGCGGCGTCGCGAACAGTTCGCGAAAGCCGGGTGTAGAGATTACCGATCGGGACCATGCGCGCGGCGGTGATTTCGTCCTGCAAGTGGTGCGCGAGCTTGGTGAATTCGTCTATATCGGAATCAACGCGGCCCATGAAGCCTTCGAGCTGAGTGAGCACCTCAGTGACGTCCGCGGAAATTTCGGTCAGGGAGCGCGACAAAATATTGAAGTCGTCGTAACGATCCATTTCGAGTTCGCTGAAATCGAGAAGGTCGTTGGAAGTGACCCCCGGCAGCGCGCGATGCCCCCCGAACGTGTCCATTTGCGGGGCTTGGCTGCCGGGCACGAGCGTAGGGCGAACGCGACTGAATTCGTGCTTTTCCTGGAAGTCGGCGACTTTGCCGGTCAGGCGAGCCTTCGAGAACTGCAGAACTTCGACGAGTTTGGAAAGCTCGGACAGGCGGCCGAGCATGCGGGTGCGGTTGATGACCAATTCGCCGACCGCGTTCATCATACGGTCCAGCCATTCGAGCGAAATGCGCACGGACTTTGCCTGCGGAAGGGCCTGGGCCGCAACGGGACGAGACGCCGGGGAAGACAGGGGAGCAGTTACATCCATGGCTTCGGACGATGAGGGTGCTTCGGCCACCGCCGAATCATGGCCCGGCTCCTCGGCTACGTCTTCGGGCGCTAGCTCGGCGATACGCACGAGAAGCGGGTCAACCGTCGCCACCATTTCGGCGTCGCCTTGCCACTCGCGATGGAGAAATTTTTTCAGGACGTCGACAGACTGGAGAAATAGATCGACAATCTCGGCGCTGGGCTGGAGCGCGCCATCGCGCAGGCGTCCGATCAAGTCCTCCACGCGATGGGCCACCGCGGAAAGGCGATGGAGACCCACCTGCGCGGCCGAACCTTTTACGGTATGCATCGAGCGGAAGAGGCGATTGATATCGTCCGCGTTGGGATGGCCTTCGAGGGCCAGCAGGCACTCGGTGACGGACTGCAAATGCTCTTCGGCCTCGGGAATGAAAAACTCAAGGACCTCGTCGGGCACTTCACCATCTTGAGGCAGCGCGTCCGCGAGCGAAACGGCGGGAAAAATGGCCGGGACGGGTTCGCCCTCGCCCACGGATTCGCCGCCATCATCTGCGGATGCAGCCGCAGGCGCGGCCGGAAACGCGAAGGCATAGCGCTGCTTGAAGGCGGCGATGTCGCTCGAAGTCTCTGAACCGCTGGAACTGATCTGCAAGAGATCGAATTCGAGGACGGAGATTGCGTCCGAAATAAATTCAGTGAGCGGGCCATGCATATCCGGAGTGAGCACTGCATTCATAGCGTAGTGGAATATATGCGCCATCTTGGCCGCGACTTCCGAGAATTGCGGGAAGCCGTAACTTGCGGAGGTGCCGGCCAGCGTGTGCGACGCGATGTAGAGCCGCTCGAGGTCCTCGACTTTCGTCTGAGGCTCCTGCAAAAGCCCGGAATACTCTCTTAGATATTGGAGGTTTTCAGAAGCCTCCTGCAGGAACAGCTCGGTGGATTCTTGGCCAGGAGTGTTCACTGAACCCCCTCCGCCAAAGCGGGCGCGCGGCGAACGTCCACCGGCCCGGGCTTGCGATAAATCCGGCAATCACCGAGGACGATCGGTTCAAACTTAACGGGCACGTTGGTGAGGGTTTCAGAATGGCCGAGCAGGAAATATCCGCCGGGCTCCAACGCATCGTAGAAGCGGCGGAGAATTCCCAGACGGCGTTCCTCGGAAAAGTACATCAGCACGTTCATGCAAAAGATGCAGTCGATTTTGCCGACATACACCGACTCGACAAGATTCATTTGCGCGAAGGAGATCATCCGGCGAATGCGCGGCTTCACCTGAAATCCGTGCTTGGTGTCTGTGAAATGGTTTTCGAGCTGACCGAGCGAAATATTTTGGAGAGAGCGCTTGGAATAGACGCCACGTTCGGCGTGGCGCAAGGCGCGACGACTAATATCCGTAGCCAGAATTTCGATTTCCCAGGCCTCCGCGAATTTGAGCGCCTCGGCGACCGTAATCGCTATGGAGTAAGGTTCCTCGCCGGTGGAACAGCCCGCACTCCAAATGCGCAGTGTCCTGGGATTTTCCCAGAACTT
>DATDMO010000169.1:0-5443 GCA_036518755.1 Candidatus Acidiferrales bacterium
GTTCACCGCGATCTTGTAGAGCCACGTTGAAAACGCCGCTCGTTGATCGAATTTCTTGATTCCAAGGTACGCCTTCAGAAAAACCTGCTGCGCCACGTCCTCCACGTCTTCCGCACACCGCAGGATTCCTCCAACCAGCGCGCAGACGCGCTGCTGATGGCGCCGTACGAGTTCCTCGAACGCGGCGGGCGTACCGTCTTGCGAGAGCCGCACCAGTTCGCGGTCTTCCCGCTTCACCTCACCCCGGTCGATAGGGAGAGCAAGCGCCGGAGCACTAGCTGCCATGGTCTTTGAGACGCGTGTCATCAATCTTCGGTTACGCCGAAAACCCGGCCCTTTCCCCTTTTGTTCTTGCGACCAACACTAGTCCATGTAACAATACCCGCCATGATAATCGGCGACCGTATCCGACTGCTACGTGAAGACAAGAATCTCTCCCAGGGCGACATCGAAAAGCGCACAGGTCTGCTTCGGTGCTACATCTCCCGCGTCGAGAACGGCCATACCGTTCCGGCGATCGAGACGCTGGAGAAACTGGCGCGCGCGATGGAAGTCCCGCTCTACCAGCTGTTCTACGATGGCGAAGAACCGCCCGCACTTCCCAATCTTCCGAAGCGGAAGAGCGCGGACGACATCGCCTGGGGCAGCAGGGGGAAAGACGCTCGCTACCTCGGCCGTTTTCGGCGGCTCCTCGGCCGCTTGCCCGAAGGCGATCGTCGGCTCTTGCTTTACGTAGCCCAGAAAATGGCGAACCGGTAACCGCTTCGCTATTTCCTTTGGAATCAATCGACCGGTGTCGCGAAGCGCCTCTGCGCATGCTCGTGGTGTCCCTGCGGCGACTCTATTCCGCCTCTCATGATTCTACTCCCACTCGATGGTGCTCGGTGGCTTTGAACTGATGTCGTAGACCACTCGGTTCACACCGGGGACCTCATTCACGATCCGCGTGGAAATTCGTTCCAACACTTCCATTGGCAGGCGCGACCAGTCCGCCGTCATGGCATCCAGGGATTCGACAACCCGCACCGCGATCGTGGCAGCATAGGTGCGGCCATCTCCCATCACACCCACGCTTTGCACGGGCAGCAGCACGGCAAATGCCTGCCAGACTTTCTCGTACAGGCCGGCACGTCGGATCTCTTCAACCACAACCGCATCGGCTCCCCGTAGGATTTCGAGTTTCTCCGGGCTTACCGCTCCAAGCATGCGTACGGCCAGTCCGGGACCCGGAAACGGATGTTTCACCAGGATCTCTTCCGGCAGCCCCAGTTCCCTTCCGATTTGGCGCACCTCATCCTTAAACAAATCTCGCAGCGGCTCGATCAACTCGAAGGGCATGTCTTTCGGCAATCCGCCCACGTTGTGGTGCGATTTGATTACCGCCGAGGGTCCTTTTACGGAAACCGATTCGATCACGTCCGGATACAGCGTCCCCTGGACCAGGAATTTCACGGGCAGGTCTTTTGGCCCGCTCGTCAGGAGTTTGCGTTGTTCTTCGGCGAACACGGTGATGAACTCGCTCCCTATGATCTTCCGCTTTTGCTCGGGATCAGTAACACCACTCAGCTTTGAAAGGAAGCGCTCCGATGCGTCGACGCCGATGACGTTCAAGCCGAGCCGTGCTCGCAACAGGGCCAGCGTCTCGTCAAATTCATCGCGCCGCAGCAGGCCCGTATCCACGAAAACATTCGTCAGGCGGTCGCCGATGGCCTTGTCTACCAGAGCCGCCGCCACCGTCGAATCCACGCCACCGCTCAACGCGCAAATGGCTCGCGCCCCCGCGGCTCGTGTGCGAATGCTCTCCACCATTTCGGCGATAAATCCGGCGCGATTCCAATTGGGGCGCGCGCCGCAGATGCCGAAGACAAAGTTATTCAAAATCTCCGTGCCACGATCGGTGTGATTCACTTCTGGATGAAATTCCACGCCGTAGTACTGTTTGGCGGGATTCTCAATCGCGGCCACGGCATTGTTGGTCCGCGCCGTAATGTGAAAGCCCTCGGGCAAACCCGAAACGTGATCGCCGTGGCTATTCCAGATTTTCAGCTGTGCCGGCAGTCCCGCAAAGAGCTTGGAATCTCGGCCGATGTTCAACTCTGCTGGCCCGTACTCGCGCCGCTCCGCCCGCTCTACCTTTCCGCCCAGCGCGCGCGTCAGCCATTGCATGCCGTAGCAGATGCCTAGCATCGGAACCCCGAGGTCGAGCGTTTTCGGATCGCACAAGGGCGCATCCGGATCGTAAACGGAGCTCGGCCCGCCAGACAGCACAATGCCTGCCGGTTCCTGCGCGCGAATTTCCTCAATCGGAGCCGTGCACGGAAGAATCGCCGAAAACACCTGCTGCTCGCGGATTCGGCGCGCGATCAATTGCGTATATTGCCCGCCGAAGTCAAGAACCACGATCCCCTGTTTGGTGCTCAACTGCCCCTCCTCGCAACCATTTCGTCTCTGCGTCTCGGCGGCGTAAACTTAGCCTCCGTATTTCTTTATCCAAAGCGTCGCGTGCTTTTGTTTCCCGCAAACACCGAAAGTCCACACCTCACCGTAGACGACTTTTCTTTACACCAACAGGTACTTGCGCGAGACCACCCCCCAGTGTAAAGATTTTCTCCGTATCCTCGGACTGCGCCCACATAGGACGACTCGTCATTCTGTCTGGCGAAGAAAAGCGCGGGGTGTGCCAGTTGCTCCCTATTGCAAAACGATATTGACCAGCTTTTTCGGCACCGCCACTACCTTTACGATTTTTTTCCCCGCGATCAGAGGCGCGATGCGAGCATCCTCCAGCGCCCGCTCCTTGGTTTCATCCTCCGCCAGGCTTTCATCGACCAGGATTTTTCCGCGCAGCCGGCCATTGATCTGAATAACCACCTCCACTCGCTCCTCGCGCGTCAGCTCTTCACTGTACTCCGGCCATTTCTCCTGCGATATCGTTCTCGGATTCCCCAGCATCTCCCACAACTCCTCGGCAATGTGGGGCGTCATGGGATAAAGCATCAGAGCCGTTATCCCCAAAACGCTCTTGAGAATTGCCGGAGACACGCCTTGATCCAGCGGCTCCTGCGCGTGGATTTCGTTCACGAGTTCCATCACCAGCGCAATCGAAGTATTAAAATGCCAGCGCCCCTCGAAATCGTTCGTTACGCGCTTCAGCGTCTGATGCGTTTTTCGCATCAGAACCTTTTCCTTGGCGCTCGCTGCGCCATAATCGACATGCGCGCCCCAATCCATCGCGGCACTCCGCAAGGCGCCCGCATGTTTCTCGACGAGTCGATAGATTCGATTCAGAAATCGCGCTGCGCCTTCGATTCCCTGCTCGTTCCACTCCAGGTCCTTTTCCGGCGGCGCCGCAAAGAGCGTGTACATCCGCCCCGTATCGCACCCGTACTTCTCCGCCATCTCGATCGCGCCCACCACGTTGCCGCGCGATTTTGACATGGCCACGCCGCCCTTCTGCACCATGCCCTGCGTGAAGAGCCGCGAAATCGGCTCATCGTGCTCCACGATTTTCAGGTCGCGCATCACTTTGCAGAAAAACCTCGAGTACAGCAGATGCAGAATCGCGTGCGTGATGCCGCCGATGTATTGGTCGATCGGGAACCAGTGCCGCACCTTCGCCGCTTCGAACGGTGCGCGATCGTTGTGCGGATCCGTGTAGCGGTAGAAATACCACGATGAGTCGACGAACGTATCCATCGTGTCCGTCTCTCGCCGCGCTGCTCCTCCGCATTTCGGGCACTTCGTGTTCACCCATTCTGGCACGCCCGCCAGCGGCGATTGCCCCAGTCCCGTCAGTGCCACGTTGTCCGGCAACCGCACCGGCAAATTCTCATCCGGCACTGGTACGATGCCGTCCTTTTCACAGTAGACCACTGGGATCGGCGCGCCCCAGTAGCGCTGCCGCGAAATTCCCCAGTCCTTCAGCCGGTACGTCGTCTCCCCGGCGCCGAATTTCTTCGCCGCCGCGTCCGCAGTCATCTTCTCGATGGCCTGCTCGGACGCGAGCCCCGTGTACGGCCCGGATTCGACCGATTGCCCATACTCCGTGTACGCCTCTCTCATCCGGTCGGCGCGCAACGGCTCACCCGACACGCGCTGCACCACCACTTTCACCGGCAACCGGTATTTCTCCGCGAACTCGAAATCGCGCTGATCGTGTGCCGGAACGCACATCACCGCTCCCGTTCCATATTCCGCCAGCACGAAATTTGCCACCCATACCGGCACGCGCTCTCCGGAAAACGGATTCAGCGCGAAACGCCCGGTGAAGAATCCTTCCTTCTCCGCCGTCGCGATATCAGCGGCCTTCGTGCTCCTTTGCAGCATCGACTTGATCTGCGCTTCCATGCTCGCATGGCCCATCACTCCTTCGAGCAGCCGGCCCATCTGCGGATGCCCCGCCGCCACCAGCAGCGCGGACACACCGTAGATCGTGTCAATGCGCGTGGTGAAAACTTCAAGCCCCAGACCTGCAATTCCGTCCACGTCGAACCGCACCCGCGCCCCGCGCGATTTTCCGATCCAATTCTGCTGCATCAGCAGCACCCGCTCCGGCCATCCGCCTTCGAGCTTGGCCATGTCCGCGAGCAGTTCGTCAGAGTACTGTGTGATCCGCAGGAACCATTGCTCCAGTTCCCGCTGTTCCACCAGCGTCGTTTCGTGCCGCCAGCAGTAACCGTCGATCACCTGCTCGTTCGCGAGCACCGTGGCGCACTCTGGGCACCAGTTCACTTTGCTCTTCTTGCGAAACGCGATGCCTTTCTCCAGCATGCGCAGGAAAAACCACTGATTCCACCGGTAATACTCCGGCTCGCACGTCGAAATCTCGCGCCGCCAGTCATAGCTGAACCCGAACCGCCGCAGCACGCGCCGAAATTCCTGAATATTTGCGTTGGTCCAGTCGCGCGGGTGCGTCCCTACTTTGATCGCGGCGTTCTCCGCCGGCAGCCCGAACGCATCCCAGCCCATCGGGTGCAGCACGTTGAATCCGCGCATCCGCCGGTAGCGCGCCACGGCGTCGCCAATCGTGTAGTTGCGCATGTGGCCCATGTGCAACGTCCCGGAGGGATATGGCAGCATTTCAAGCACGTAATATTTCAGGCGTGATGTGTCTCCATCGACGGCATCGAATGCGTGCTGGTCCTCCCAAATTTTCTGCCACTTCGCTTCGATGCCCTGCGAATCGTATTCCGCCAATTCACTTTCCTCGCGGTCGTTTTTTTCGCTGCTTCTGGACTATTAGCTCGGGGCCGCTGTGTCGCCTGCGCCGCGGCCTCATGCCTCTCCCCTTCGCCACCACCACGCGCCCGGTAAGCCTCCACAACGCCGCAACGTTTCGTTTGTCGTCGCCCGGCAGATCGATCGGCGTCTCCAGGATGAACGCGCAAGCGGCGAGAAGAGGATGCTTCAGAACCATTCGAAACGCGTCGAGCCCGATCTTGCC